>JAIESJ010000311.1 GCA_019746155.1 Burkholderiales bacterium | reverse complement strand
CAGCACCACGACTTCGGCGTGGATATCGGCACCTTGCGCGTGGGGCGCGGGCACTTCCATCGTCGCCTTGTCCGTTTCCAGCGTGATCAGCGAGTCTTCCTTGTTGATGGAGTCGCCGGGTTTGACCAGCACCTCGATCACCGGGATGTCCTTGAAATCGCCGACGTCGGGGACTTTGACTTCGATAATATCGCTCATGAGAAACCTTTATTTGCCACAGAGTACACAGAGGCCACAGAGAAAAACATTAAAAAACAATACGTTATTATATCAACTCGCTTTGGAGGGCGAGCACGGGAGTAATCTCTGTGTTCTCTGTGGCCGGAAGTTTTGTTCTTACGTTCTGATGTGTCCATCGCCGAGGACCACCCACTTGAGCGAGGTGAGTCCTTCCAGCCCCACCGGCCCGCGCGCGTGCAGCTTGTCGGTGGAGATGCCGATCTCGGCACCCAGGCCGTACTCGTAACCGTCGGCAAAGCGTGTGGAAACGTTAACCATTACCGAGCTCGAATCGACTTCGGCGAGAAAACGCCGCGCGCGCGTGATGTCCTCGGTGATGATGGCGTCGGTGTGTTGCGAGCCGTAAGTCGCGATGTGCTCGATGGCCTGATCGAGTCCGTCCACCACACGCACCGACAGTATCGCAGCCAGGTATTCGGTGCGCCAGTCTTCCTCGGTCGCAGGCTTCATTTTCGGCACGATCCTGCGCGCGGCTTCGTCGCCGCGCAGTTCGATGCCCTTGTAGAGATAAATCTTGGCGAGCGGCGGCAGCACCTTCTGCGCGATGCCCTTGGCGACGAGCAGCGTTTCCATGGTGTTGCAGGTGCCCAGCCGCTGGGTCTTGGCGTTGTCGGCAATGCGGATCGCCTTTTCGATATCGGCCTTGTCGTCGATGTAGACATGGCATACGCCGTGCAGGTGCTTGATCATCGGGATGCGCGATTCGCGCAGCAGGCGCTCGATCAGCTCCTTGCCGCCGCGCGGCACGATGACATCGACGTAGTCCCGCATGGTAATGAGTTCGCCCACCGCGGCGCGGTCGGTCGTCTCGATCACCTGCACCGCGGCCTCGGGGAGCCCCACCGACTTCAGCCCTTCATGCACGCAGGCGGCGATGGCCTGGTTGGAGTGCATCGCTTCCGAACCGCCGCGCAGGATCGCGGCGTTGCCGGATTTCAGGCATAACCCCGCGGCGTCCGCCGTGACGTTGGGTCGCGACTCGTAAATGATGCCGATGACGCCGAGCGGCACGCGCATCTGGCCGACCTGGATACCGGAAGGGCGGTACTTCAGGCCGATGATTTCGCCGACGGGATCGGGAAGCTTGGCGATCTGCAGCAGGCCGTCGGCCATGGATTCTATGGTCTTGGCGGTCAGCGCAAGCCGATCGATCGCCGCAGCATCGAGTTTTTTCTTTTTTGCGGCGTCGAGATCGCGTGCGTTGGCTTCGAGCAGCCGCTTCGCCTCGCGCTCGATGGCCTGCGCCATGGCCGTGAGCGCCCGGTTCTTGGCGTCAGTATCGGCTTTCGCGACGCGGCGTGATGCGGCGCGGGCCTGTTTGCCCACACCGAGCATGTAAGTCTGAACGTCCATAGAGGGATTTTAACAGTTGGATCGCGGGATGGGCAGCGCCAGCCCGATCGGGTGGTTTGCCGGTTTGCCCGCAACCGTCTTGCGGCGGGGTGGCGTGAGTTCCGCCCGGATCAGAACAGCACGGGCTGGCCGGCGGCTTGAGCGCTGCTTCTGCGCGCCGGGCGCAGCGGCGGCGCCCCGGTGTTGCTGCGCGCGAAACGCAGACCCAGCTGCAGCAGTTCGTCCCACACGTCGCCGCGGATCAGTCCCTTGATCATGCGGTCGATGGCGGCGGCGTGGCGCAGCGCCTCGGTGACTTGCGCCAGCGAGAAGCGCTTGAGGTTCTGTTGCATGAGGTTCTGGTGCGACGGCCCCCGGATGCGCGCTTCGCGCAGCAGCATGGAAACCGGCTTGCCGGAGTTGATGCCGGCGATGATCTTGCCGATGGCGCGGATTTCCTCGACCAACGCCCACAGCACCAGCGGCGGCGCGGTGCCTTCGCCCTGCAGGCCATCGAGCATGCGCGACAAGCGCAGAGGGTCGCCTTCAAGCATGACCTCGCCCAGGTTGAACACGTCGTAGCGCGCGACATCGAGTACAGCGTCGCGCACCTGCTCGAACGCGATGCGGCCGGCCGGGAACAGCAGAGCAAGCTTTTGCACTTCCTGGAAGGCGGCCATCAGGTTGCCTTCGACGCGGTCGGCGATGAAGCCCAGCGTTTCCTCGTCCGCTTCCTGGTTCTGGGCGCGGAGCCGGCCGGTCAGCCACTGCGGCAATGCTTTACGCGGCACGATCTTCGCTTCAACCATGACGCCGGCGCGGTCGAGCGCCTCGAACCAGCCGGATTTCTGTGCGCGCCAGTCGACGCCGGGCAGATAGACGAGCGTGACCACATCCGGCGGCAAGGCTTCGCAATAGGTTTGCAGCGCTTCGCTGCCTTCGGCACCGGGCTTGCCGGTGGGGATGCGCAATTCCAGCAGCTTTTTCGAGGCGAACAGCGACCGGGAACTGCCGGCGAAGGCAAGTTCTTTCCACTTGAAGCCGGAGTCGACGGTCAGGATTTCGCGCTCGGTGTAACCTTCGGCACGCGCCCTGGCGCGGACGCGGTCGGTGGCTTCCAGCGCAAGCAGCGGCTCGTCACCGAATACCGTGTAAAGCGGTTTGAACTCGCGGCAGAGGTGCTGCTGGAGCTGCTCCGTGGTTATTCTCATGAACGCGCGAATAGTGGATGGTGAACAGTAAACGGTGCTCGGCTCGCGGCCGGGGATTCGGCGCGCCTTTTGCGATTCACGATTTACCCTTTACCGCCTTTGGCGCCCCGGCGGTCAGGATTTGACTTCGAGCTTCGCGGCCTGCAGCCGGCGCACCAGCTGCTGCACGGCGTCGTTCTGCATGTCGCGGTAGAGCAGCGCTTCCTCCGACTCCTTTGACAGCACTTGCTGGTCATTGAACGCGAAATCGCGCTGCAGCACGATCTCGCCCGATGGCAGGCGCTCGACGTTTTTGCTGTCGGTCAGGCGGTAAGCGACCCGGTAGCGCAGCCGGAACTCACTCACGCGGCCGGCACCGGAGAGCGAAAGAATCTGCTTTTCGCGCGCTTCGCCCAGAATCTGCAGGGTGACCTGCGCGTCTTTCGGATCATTGGTAATCCTGGTCTGGCTGCCGGCACTCACTGCGCGCTTGAACTGGGTCGCAAACAGCGAAGTCGGCGCGGCCTGCACATACATGGTATCGAAAGGCAGGTTTGCCGGACCGCGCAGGTGGAAGCCGCAGCCTGACAGCAGCAGCGCTGCTGCGAGAAGGATGAGGGATGAAGGATGAAGGATGAAGGAGCGTCGTGCCATCCGTTGCTCGCGCGAGTGAGTGTGAGTGTCTGTTGAGGCCGGGTAAAGTTTACACCGTTGTCACTGATCCGGCCACGAAATAGTGCGCGGGCCGCGGCGCGGAAATCCCTTCCCGCCGGGTTGTCGGCAGGGGCGCGCGGACTCGTTAGCGGCGAAGCCACCCGCTGGCGGGGAGCGCGCCCAAGCCCCCGCTCCCGCAACCGGACGTTCCGCTCACGTGTCGTGGGGGC
>JAIESJ010000065.1 GCA_019746155.1 Burkholderiales bacterium | reverse complement strand
GCGAAGTCGGCTTCGGCGCCGCGATGAGCGTCAATCCCGACTGGTCGAGGGCGACGCGGGGCCTGGGCATCGACTATCACATCACGCAAATAACCTTCAAGAATCACGGCTGCTGCGGCCACGCCTTCCCGTCGATCGACGGCGTGCTGCACCTCAAGCACGCGCACAGGCTCACCCACAAAGACATCAGGAAAATCCGGCTTGCGACCTACAAGGCCGGTCTCGACATCATCAACAACGCTCAGCCCGAAGGCGAATATCAGGCGAAGTTCAGCCTGCAGTACGTGGTGGCGCACGCCGTGGTCCACGACAGCGTGAGGCTGAATGCGTTCTCGCCCGAACGCATGAACGATGCGGACGTGCGCGCGCTGATGCAAAAAATCGAAACCGCCGCCGATCCCGAACTCTCCAAGGGCTATCCCGGCCAGCGTGCCGCGCAGGTGGAAATCGAAACCGTCGACGGCCGCAAGTTCGCCCACTTCCAGCCCACGCGCAAAGGGGACCCCGAAATGCCGCTCACCGACGACGAACTTAACGACAAGTTCCTGGAACTCGCGGCCCCGGTGGCGGGCGAATCCGCGGCGCGCAAGCTGCTGGGCCAGCTGTGGACGACCGAGACATTGGCGGAGGTCGATTTCGACTATACCTTCCCTGAGGCGATGCGCGTCGCAAGTTAAGCAAAGCCGGGGGCTTGTCTCACTGAGTGAGTGGTGCTTCAAGGAGGAAACCATGAGAATACTCCAATCCGGCCCGGCATTAGTAGTGGCGCTGTTCACGCTTTTTATGACGCACGATGCGCCGGCGCAAAGTTATCCGTCAAAACCTATACGCTTGGTTGTGCCGCTCGCTGCAGGGGGCACAGGCGACACTTTGGCGCGACTGGTGGCGGAGAGGCTTACTGAAACGCTTGGTCAGCAAGTAGTGGTCGAGAACCGCCCCGGCGCCAACGGCCAGATCGGGGTCGATGTGGTGGTAAAATCCGCGCCCGACGGTTACACCATCGTAATGGGATCTACCGGATCGATCGCGATCAATCCTGGGCTCTATGGAACGAAGCTACCGTTCGATCCGGTGCGCGATCTTGCACCAGTGACGCAGGTTGCGAACACCGCATCAATCCTCGTTGTGCACCCGTCGCTGCCGGTCAGAAACGTCAAGGAGCTGATCGTGCTCACCAAGTCAAGGCCTGGACAACTGTTCTATTCCTCTGCCGGCAGCGGCTCGACGCCGCACCTTAACATGGCGTTGTTTGCGAGCATGGCGAAAATCAACCTGGTACATGTGCCATACAGGGGCAGTTCGCCCGGGCGCATTGCGCTCGCCTCTGGTGAAACGCAGGCCATGATCGACGGTCTGATTCCCGCACTGCCGTTAATCAAATCCGGAAAAGTGCGGGCGCTTGGTGTGACTTCGAAAGAGCGCAATCCCGCAGTGCCCGAGGTGCCGACCATCGCCGAGGCCGGGGTACCGGACTATGTCGCCGACGTGTGGTATGGCGTATTGGCGCCTGCCGCCGTGCCGAAAGACATCATCGCCCGGCTGCATGCCGGCATCTTGCAGGGGTTGCAAGCGCCCGATCTCAAAAAACGGCTTGCCGATCAGGGCGCGCAGCCGGTGGGCAACACACCCGGGCAATTCGGCGCTTACATCAAATCCGAAATCGCAAAGTGGGCCAAGGTCGTCAAGGAATCGGGAGCAAAGCCCGATTAATCAATCGCCGGTCGGCGAAATCCGGAATTCCAGCACCGAGTCCATCTTGGACAGCGTTTCCGAAAGCCGCCGTGTATTGTCCTGCTCCTGCGTCCGGATCACCATCTGGTATTCGAAGTACTTTCCTTCGCCGCTCATGCGGTAGCTCAGATTGGCGATCGAAAAGCCGTGGTCCGCAATGAGCTGCCGGAACCGCATCTCCGGCATCGGCGCATCGCTCGGGAAGCGGATCATATGGTGCGCATAGAACTGCGACGGCATCCTGGCTTCGATCCAGCGGAACATCGACAATGTGCCGAGGGTAAGCGCGGTGGTCACAGCGGCCGGGAAATAGAATCCGATACCGGCCAGGATGCCGATCGCGGCGGTGATCCAGATCGATGCGGCGGTGGTCAGGCCCCGCACCGATAGCCCATCCTTCATGATCACCCCCGCCCCCAGGAAGCCGATGCCGGTCATGATGCCTTGGGCCATGCGGGTCGGATCGACGACAACGCGTTCCATTTTGCCCGGCGCAAACCACTGGCCTTCGTACACGGTAACCAGCATCAGCAGGCTTGAAGCGACGCAAACCAGCGCGTGGGTGCGAAAGCCGGCCGGCCGCCCGTGATAACTCCTCTCCAGCCCGATCATGCCCCCGATAACGAGAGCGATTAACAGGCGAACACCGATCTCAAGATAATGATCGTTCATAAGTCAGCCTCTCCACAGTACGTTTCCCGCCCATGCCGGATCGCGGCGCGTCACCAATTTGCAATAAATATTGCATAGAATTTAAATTCTTGCAATGATTATTGCAAAATCAAAAGGCGTGCTGTAATCTTGATTTTTCAAAACCCGTAAAGACGTGCCATGCCCCTTTGCGATCTTGTGGAAGGCCTCGACGAACGGCTGACGGAAGCCGACCGCCAGTTGATCGGCGTGCTGCTCGCGAACCCGCAGGAAACCGCTTTTCTATCCACTAACGAAGTTGCGGAGCGGGCCGCGGTTCATCCGGCCTCAGCGGTCCGCTTCGCGCGCAAGCTGGGTTTCGACGGCTATCCCGCGCTCAGAGCAAAGCTGCAAATGGAGCTCTTCGGGGTATCGGAGGCCGCCGAGCGCATGCGCCAGCGCATCAAGCGTCTGGGGACTCACTCGGTAATAAAGACCCTTGTCGACAGCGAGATCAAAACGCTCAACAGGCTTCCGGAACAAGTCTCCGACGCCGATATCGTCGCGGCGGCGCGCGCAGTGATCCAGGCGCGCCAGACATTTCTGTTTGCGGTCGGGCACGCCGCGGCCCTCGCTTACTTGCTGGAAACGCGGCTCGGACGCCTGGGTTATCGCACGCAGATGCTCAAGCACGTGGCGCGGGACATGGCCGTGAATCTGCTGCAGGCACGGGCCAAGGACGTGTTTATCCTTTTCACCCTCAACGCCGTCAATCCCTTGGCGCCGAAAATAATCAAGCATGCGCGCAGCATAGGCGCGGTCAGCATCGTGATCGGCGACCCCATCGGATTAACCATGCAACCGGGTCCCGACATCGTGCTGGCGGCGTCGCGTGGGGCCGAAGGCGAGCCGCGCTCGCTCACGGTTCCAATGACCATCTGCAATGCGCTGACCCTGCAAATCTCGCGGCTTGACCGGAGAAAGACGATACACAACCTCGAACTGCTGGATGACATTCGAAAAAAGCTGGAGGCCGCGCAGTAGCTGCGACGATCATCACTTCAAGAGGAGAAAATCATGCGCCATGCCAAGCTAATCATGACCGCGCTTCTCGGCCTCCTGACAGGGTCTTTTGCGGGCACCCCGGCGCTGGCCCAGCAGTACCCGACCCGCCCGATTCGGTTCATCGTGCCCTTCCCGCCGGGTGGCGGCAACGACATCGTCGGCCGTATCGTGGCGCAAAAACTCGCAGACGCGCTCGGCCAATCGGTGGTGGTCGACAAT
>JAIESJ010000096.1 GCA_019746155.1 Burkholderiales bacterium | reverse complement strand
AGTCCCGCGATGACTTCCGGGCTCGCGGCCAGTTCGCCGCGCTCCACGCGCTTCACGATGTCGTTTATTTTGGCGTGCGTCGGCGCCGGCACGCCGATCTCCAGCCCCTTGGCGGCGACGTAGCCGTTGATGAAATCGGTTTCGGTGCGCCGCCCTTTCGCCATGTCCTGCGCCATCGACGGGCGCTGCTCATCGGAACGCTTTTTCGCGTTCTCGATCAGGATATCGACAATTTCGGCCAGCGCATCCTGGTTGCCTTCTCCCGCGCGCGCCAGCGTCTCGGGGTCCATGCCCAGCATTTTCTCGAGCTGGTAGCCGAGCGCCTGTCCGACGCGCACCGCCTGCGAGCCGAGCCGGATCGACAGCCAGCGCGGCGCCTCGGCGAGATCGCGCTGGTTGCCCGACAAGCCGGTGGCGGCGGAAAGACCGTTACGCATCGAGTTGACCACCAGCTTCGACCAGCGCTCGCCCCACAGATTGGTGGTGACCTTGGCGCTGTCGGCGCTGCGCAGCAGTTGCGCCACTTCCTCGGCGCGCGGCGTGACGCGGCCGTGGACTTCGCCGACGCGGAACACCGTGTGCCTGTCGCCGCCCATCGGTACCGTGCGCTTGACGTGGCCGGGCGCATAAAGTTCGGCCGCGACCAGGCTCGCGATGCAGCCCAGCGTCTTGCCCCAGCCGACGATGGCGGCGATGCGCTCCTCGTTGATGCAATTCTGCAGCGACACCACGTAGCCGCCGGGCGCGAGATAGGGCTTGATCAGATGCGTCGCCCATTCGGTGTCGTAGGACTTAACGCAGATGAACGCGATATCGATCGGCCGCTCGCGGCAGAAGCGCTGCACGTCGGTGATGTGCAGCGCGCGCACCGGGATGGAATGCGTCTCCTGCGGCGTCATGCCCGAGAGCTGCAGCCCGTGGCTGCGCATGTATTCGACATGCTCGGGCCAGGCGTCGATCAGCGTGACATCGTGACCGGCGCGCGTCATGTGCCCGCCGGCGTAACCGCCGATCGCGCCGGCACCCACTACTGCGATACGTTTACTCATTTCACATCCCAAAGATCAAATACGTTTGCCACAGAGAGCACAGAGGATTCTTTTCAATACCCCCTTGAGGGGTACATAGAGAAAATCCCGAAAAAGGCACGACAACAAGGGGCACGAGAGAAAACTCCTAACTATAGGATATTATTTGTATTACTCTGCACTTGGCGACTTGGGGTTTTACTCCGTGATCTCTGTGTCCTCCGTGGCTAATGTTTTTGCAGTTTTTCGACAATCGCCTGCGTCATGCGCTTGGTGCCGACGGTGCCGCCGAGGTCACGCGTAACGTATTTTTTCTCTTTCAGCACCTGCGACAGCGCTGCTTCGATGCGGTCGGCGGCGATCGTCTCGCCGATGTAGCGCAACATCATCACCGCCGACAGGATCATCGCCATCGGGTTGGCCATGTCCTTGCCGGCAATGTCGGGCGCCGTGCCGTGCACCGCCTCGAACATCGCGCAATCCGGGCCGAAGTTGGCGCCCGGCGCCACACCCAGCCCGCCGACCAGGCCCGCCGCGAGGTCGGACACGATGTCGCCGTAGAGATTCGGCAGCAGCAGCGCATCGAACTCTTCGGGCTTCATCACCAGTTCCATGCACAAGGCGTCGATCACGCGCTGATTGATCTCGATATAGGGATAGGCCTTGGCGGTTTCCTGCGCCGTCTTGAGAAACAAACCATCGGTCATTTTCATGACGTTCGCCTTGTGCACGATGGTCAGCCTGTTGCGCCCCAGCGCGCGCATGTAGTCGAGCGCGAAGCGCGCTACGCGCTCGCTGGCGCCGCGCGTGACGACCTTGATCGCTTCAGCCGTATCCTCGTCGATCATGCGCTCCCTGCCGACGTAGAGATCCTCGCTGTTCTCCCTGAAAATCAACAGGTTGACGTTTTCGAAGCGCGAGGTAACGCCAGGGTAATTCCTGATCGGCCGCACGTTGACGAACAAGCCCAGTTCCTTGCGCAGCGTAATGGCTATGCTCGGATAATCGCGTTCGACAAGACGACCCTCGGCATCCTTGCGCTCGATATAGACGCGGTAGTCGCCGCCAAACGGAGTCTGAGTCGGCCCCTTGAGAACGGTCTTGGTCCTGGCGATGGAATCGAATACCGTGGCAGGCAACGGCGTGCCGCATTCCTGCTCCGCACGCAGTCCGGCCATGACTTCCGTGAAAACGACGGAAGCGCCTGCAGCCAGTACGACTTCGCGCGCAGCGCCGGTAACTTCCGGGCCGATACCGTCGCCCGCTATGAGTGTTATCTGATGCACCTTGGATTGTCTCCTCTGGAATGGGCCAAAAAGGTGGAATTACAGCACACTGCCGGAAGAAACTGAATGCCCTCCGATGCGCCGCGGCGGCGCGGACAAACTAATCCTCATCATTTGAGGCGCTTTTAAGCGCCTTTAACCGCGACAGGACGAACGGCATGGCGATGGAAATCACCGACAGCACGACCAGCGTGACGGTGATCCCGCTGCTCACGAAAACCACCGGATTGCCTCCGGAAATCGTCATGGCCTGCCGAAATGACTGCTCCATGATGCCGCCCAGCACCAGCGACAGGACCAGCGGCGCGACCGGGATATCGACCTTGTCGAAAATATAGCCGATCACCCCGAACAGCAGTATCAGGTAAAGATCGAGCATGCTGCCGTTGATGGCGTAGGTGCCGATGACGGAAATCGCCACGATCAGCGGATAGAGGATGCCGCTGGGAATATAGAGCAGGCGCACGAACAGGCCGATCAGCGGCAGGTTGAGGATGAGCAGCATGACGTTGCCGATATACATGCTGTCGACCAGCCCCCACACGATGTCGGGACGGTTCTGGAACAGCAGCGGCCCGGGCTGGATGCCGTACATGATGAATGCGCCCAGCATCACCGCCGTGGCGCCGCCCCCCGGCACGCCCAGAGTCAGCAGCGGCACCAGGGCCCCGGCGGTATCGGAATTGTTCGCCGCTTCCGGGCCGGCAACGCCCTCGATCGCGCCCTTGCCGAATTCCTCGGGATGCTTGGACAGCCGCTTTTCCGTCGTATACGACAGGATCGAGGCAATGGTGCCGCCCGCGCCCGGCAACACGCCGATGACAAAGCCGATGATGCCGCCGCGCCAGATCGGGCCAATCGAGCGCTGCCATTCCTCTTTGGTCAGCCACAGCTTGCCGGAGATGCGGACCACCTGCGGTGCCGTTCCCTTGTAGAGATCCTCCATGCCGCGGAACACCTCGGCCACGGCAAACAAACCCACCACCACCACGATGAAACCGACGCCGTCCTGGAATTCCGGAATGCCCATGGTGTAGCGCGGCTGGCCGCTCTGCAGATCGATGCCGATGGTCGCAATCATCAGCCCCAGAATCGTCGACAGCATGCCTTTTGCCGGCGACTTGCCGGAAAGCGATGCGACGGCGGTCATCGCGAACAGCATCAGCGTGAAATACTCCGCAGGACCGAATTTGAGCGCCATCGAAGCCAGCGGCACGGCAAACAGTGTGAGCGCAACCACGCCTATCGTGCCCGCAATGAAAGAGCCGATCGCGGACACCGCCAACGCCGCGCCCGCCCGATTTATGGACCC
>JAIESJ010000302.1 GCA_019746155.1 Burkholderiales bacterium | reverse complement strand
GTTGACCGCCGCCACTTACCCGCTGGTGCTGGGCGGCGTTTCCATCATCGCCTCCATCATCGGCTGCTTCTTCGTCAGGGTCTCTCCCGGCGCCAAGATCATGAGCGCACTCTACAAAGGCGTGATCGTGTCCGGCGTGATCGCCGCGCTCGGCTTCGTCGCCGTGACCTATACCATGATGGCCGACATCGGCGTGCAATACCCCGAGCTCTCGCCGCTCAGGCTGCTGGGCTCCGCCCTGGTCGGTCTGGTGCTGACCGCGCTGATGGTGGTGATCACCGAGTACTACACCGCGACCGAGTTTGCGCCGGTACGCCACGTCGCCTCCGCCTCCACCACCGGGCACGCGACCAACATCATCGCCGGCCTCGGCGTGTCGATGAAGGCGACGGCGTTGCCGGTGATCTCGGTATGCGCCAGCATCTGGGCCGCACACGCGATGGCCGGCCTCTACGGCATCGCCATCGCCGCGACCGCGATGCTGTCGATGACCGGCATCATCGTCGCGCTCGACGCCTACGGTCCGATCACCGACAACGCCGGCGGCATCGCGGAAATGGCGGAACTGCCGAAGGAAGTGCGCGCCATCACCGACCCGCTGGACGCGGTGGGCAACACCACCAAGGCGGTGACCAAGGGCTACGCCATCGGTTCGGCGGGCCTTGCCGCGCTGGTGCTGTTCGCCGACTACACCCATGCGCTGGAAGCCGCCGGTAAATCGATATCGTTCGATCTTTCCAATCACATGGTGATCATCGGTCTATTCATCGGCGGCCTGGTGCCTTACCTGTTCGGCGCGATGGCGATGGAAGCGGTGGGCCGCGCCGCTGGCTCGGTGGTGGTCGAAGTGCGCCGCCAGTTCAGGGAAATCAAGGGCATCATGGAAGGCACGGCCAAGCCCGATTACTCGCGCGCGGTCGACATGCTCACCCGCTCGGCGATCAGGGAGATGATCGTGCCGTCTCTGCTGCCGGTACTGATCCCGGTGGTGGTCGGTGTCGTGCTCGGACCGCAGGCGCTGGGCGGCGTGCTGATGGGTTCCATCATCACCGGCCTCTTTGTCGCGATCTCGATGACCACCGGCGGCGGCGCGTGGGACAACGCCAAGAAGTACATCGAGGACGGCAACCACGGCGGCAAGGGTTCCGACGCCCATAAGGCGGCGGTGACCGGCGACACCGTCGGCGATCCCTACAAGGACACCGCCGGCCCGGCGGTCAACCCGCTGATCAAGATCATCAACATCGTGGCGCTGCTGATCGTGCCGCTGCTCTGATCGGCTTTTGCCATAATGAAAAACGCCGGCTTTATGCCGGCGTTTTTTCTAATGCGACCGGTTTTTTGCGATTTTCTCCAGTAACGGAAGCTGTGTTGATAACAATCAAGAACGATGTCCTGAACAATCGATTCTTGTGAGGGGCTGGCCATCAACTGGTTAAGGATCACCTGAATGCTATTGGGTATTCCCATATCCCTCCCGCAAAACAATCAAAGCCAGTGGACATTGACCTCGCCCTCGATCTGCTTGAATTCCCTGTCCCCGGTAGCGAGTTCGGCCTTGCGTTCCTTCGCAAGTGCCGCGGCGAAACAGTCCGCGTAGGACATCCTGTGGCGCGCCTTGAATGTTCCCGCCATCCGCGTGAGTTGCCAGTTCGCGTCGATCATTTCGATGCCGAGACCTGTCAGATCGGCCAGCGCCGCATCGGCTTGCGCCTCGGAAATTTCCCTGGCGAGTATGTACCAGACCTCTCCCGCGTTAATGATGGACATGTACATCGGAGTACGGTTTTCATGGGCGCTCGTTATCAGGTCGGCGACCTCCTGGCCGGACGCTTCGCCGCCCAGGTAGGCCAGCACTGCCCACGAATCGAGCACCAGCGCCCTTGGCTTGCGCGGCATCAGAGTTCCCTTTCGCGTTTTTTCTCCGCTGCCAGCGCCGCCAGCAAGCCCTTGCCCTTGTATTTCCCGCGCAGATTCTGGATGTAATCGCGCGTGACGGGTGTCAGGATAATTCGATGCGCCTGCTCATCCACGTCCACCTGCACGCGCGTGCCCTCCTTGATTCCGAACTTCCGCCGGATTTTTGAGGGAATAACGATCTGTCCTTTCACCGTCATGTAGGTATCCATAAATAGTCCGCTTTATATAAAATGTGTGACATTACATTAAAAGTAAGCCAATTATATAATGGCTTACACTGAAAAACAAGTTGATTTCGAGGCGCACGGCAAAAAACCGAGGGACACAAGGATATGGCCGGCCCGGGGGCAACCATTGGCGCCTGTCATTTGCGCCACGTGTTTGCCGTACCCGCCCCGGCGCTGGGTATAATCGGGGTTGACAGTCGACGAAAGAACAACGCAATGAAATTTTCCATCGGTGACCGCAAGGTCGTTTGCAAGGGCGATCATTTCATCGCCCACAACGCCACCGTCATCGGCACGGTCGTGCTCGAAAACAACGCCAGCATCTGGTTCAACTGCGTGGTGCGCGGCGACAACGACGTCATCACGATAGGCGAAAACGCCCAGCTGCAGGACGGCTGCGTGGTGCACGCCGATCCCGGCTTCCCCGTCACGCTCGGGAAGAACGTGAGCGTCGGCCACATGGCCATGCTGCACGGCTGCACAATCGGCGATGGCAGCCTGATTGGCATCAAGAGCGTGATCCTGAACGGTGCAAAAATCGGAAAAAACTGCCTGATCGGCGCCAACTCGCTGATCGCCGAAGGCAAGGAAATCCCGGACGGGTCGCTGGTCATCGGCTCGCCCGGCAAGGTGGTGCGTCAGTTGAGCCCGGAAGAGATCAAGAACATCAACGGCTTCGCCGACCATTACGTGCGGAAATTCAAGCTCTACCAGCGCGACTTCAGACCCGACGAGTCTTAATTCGCGCAAGATCAGCAGCGGAGGATGGCCGCTTGAATAAATACGGCTTTAAAATCAATACCCGCGGCGGCATGACCGTCGAGAACCTGATGGTGCAGGCGCGCGATCGTGCGGAGGCCGAGAACAAGATCGGCCAGCAGCGCCGCGGTCCTGCGCGCTGCGGCTCTCCGGCGCATGTTCGAATACATCCTTGCTGAATGACGGGCTTTCCGCAATGCTGACCCGAAACCTCACTCTGCCTCCCGCTCTACCCACTCCTTAGCCCGCCCTACTGCTTTTTTCCACCCCACCATCAGCGCATCGGCTTTTTCGCGCGTCATTCCAGGCTCGAACACGCGCTCGGCCTGCCACTGGCTGGCGATCTCATTCGCGTTTTTCCAGTAGCCGACGCCCAAGCCCGCGAGGTAGGCCGCGCCAAGCGCGGTGGTCTCGGTGATCCTGGGTCGCACCACCGGGACATTCAACAGGTCGGCCTGGAACTGCATCAACAGGTCGTTGCGCGTCGCCCCGCCATCGACCCGGAGTTCGGCGAGTTTGATTCCGGAATCCGACTCCATCGCGTGCAGCATGTCGGCGGTCTGGTAGGCAATGCTCTCCAGTGCTGCGCGCGCGATGTGGCCGGCGGTGGTGCCGCGCGTCAGCCCCAGCATCGCGCCGCGCGCGTAGGAGTCCCAATGCGGGCTGCCGAGTCCGGCAAACGCCGGCA
>JAIESJ010000292.1 GCA_019746155.1 Burkholderiales bacterium | reverse complement strand
CACCTGCTTGGTGAGGCTGGCCGCGACGGCTTCGCCGCGATTGATGGAACGGTCGGGCGCGATGCCGGACTCTTCCGCGCCAACACTCCCCGTGAAGGGATCGCGCAATCTCATTGCGCGGATCGCTGCTGCCGCATTGCTGGCGCCGGTGGCCTTGATGTTCGTATTCGCCGGCGGCTGGCTCTGGGTGCTGCTGGTCACCGCGATCGCGGTCGGCCTGTTTTACGAATGGCACGAGATCGTCAATCCGGCGCGCAACCCACGCACCTTCGCCGCCGGCGTGATCGCTCTCGAACTGATCGGCCTGGCGCTCTGGTTCGGGTGGGGCGGCGTAGCGTGGGCCGCGTTCATTCTCGGCGTCACGCTGATCGTCTTTCTGGCGACGGAGCAGCGGCGCTGGACCACGGCGGGATTCATCTACGCGGCGGCGGCGCTTATTGCCTCGGCAATGGTGCGGCTCGACGGCGCGATGGGGTTTTACGCGCTGATGTTCACGCTGTTCGTTGTCTGGGCGAGCGACATCGGCGGCTATTTCGCGGGCCGCGCCATCGGCGGCCCGAAACTCTGGCCGCGCGTCAGCCCGAACAAGACATGGGCAGGCTCGATCGGCGCGCTTGTTCTGAGCGCCGTGGTAGCGCTGGTCGTCAGTTGGCTTGGCTGGGGGCGGTTTGTGCCGCTGCTCATTCTCGCGCTCGCGATGTCGGTGGTGGCGCAACTCGGCGATCTGTTCGAGTCGGCAGTGAAGCGACGTTTCGGGGTCAAGGATTCGAGTCAGATCATTCCGGGCCATGGTGGCCTGATGGATCGGCTCGATGGGTTCGTCGCTGCGATTGTTTTCGTGGCTTTGATCGGGTTTTTGCGTGCCGGCGCGGATGGCATCGGCCGTGGTTTCATGATTTGGTGATCTGATGAGTGTTGTGCCTCTCCGTCAAAGCGAACCGATGCTGCATGCCGATCGTGTCGTCACGATTCTCGGCGCCACCGGCTCGATCGGCCAGAGCACCGTCGATCTGGTGCGCCGTTCGCCGGATCGCTATCGCGTCGAGGCTTTGACTGCACACAGCAATGTCGCCGAGCTTGCGAAGCTCGCGCGCGAACTCGGCGCGCGCTTTGCCGCGATTGCTGACGAGGCGAGGTATGGCGAGTTGAAAGACGCGCTTGCGGGCTCCGGCATCGAGGCGGGGGCGGGCGAGGGCGCGCTCGTGGAAGCAGCACTTCGTCCCGCCAACTGGGTGATGGCGGCGATGAGTGGTGCCGCAGGCCTCAAGCCCGCGATGGCCGCAGCCGGACGCGGCGAGATCGTCGCGCTGGCGAACAAGGAGTGTCTTGTCTGCGCGGGCGAAGCCTTCATGAAGCACGCAGCTGCCAGCAAGGCGACGGTGCTGCCGGTCGATTCCGAGCACAACGCGATCTTCCAGGCGCTCGGCGCGGGCCGCCGCGAAGATCTCGTTCGCATCATTCTGACGGCATCCGGCGGGCCGTTCCGTTCGGCGACGCGCGAGCAGATCGAGAATGCGACCGTGGAGCAGGCGCTCAAGCATCCGAACTGGAGCATGGGCCGTAAGATCACCATCGACTCCGCGACCATGTTCAACAAGGCACTGGAGATCATCGAGGCGTTTCATCTGTTTGAACTTGAGGCCGACCAGATCGACGTACTGGTGCATCCGCAGTCGATCATCCATGGCCTCGTCGAATTCTCCGACCGCTCGGTGGTGGCGCAGATGGGCGCGCCCGACATGCGCACGCCGATCGCGCATTGCCTCGGCTGGCCGCACCGGATCGACGGTCCGGCCCAGCGTCTCGATCTTGCCACATTGGGCCAACTGACCTTTGAGGCGCCGGATCCGGTCCGGTTTCCGGCCCTGCGGTTGGTGCAGGAGGCGCTACGGGCGGGCGGCGCGGCGCCGACCGTGCTCAACGCGGCTAACGAGGTTGCGGTTGCCTCATTCCTTGATCGCAAGATTCCGTTCGGCGGCATCGCGCGGCTCGTGGAAGCGACGCTCGAGGCTCTGGTGGCCAAGGGAACGGCGCAGGCGCCGCAGAGTGCGGACGAGGCTTTGGCTGTTGACCATACTGCGCGAAAAACCGCAGCAGGCCTCTTGCCTCAAATTGCCTTAAAGGCATCCTAGACGATTGGGGAAGCAGGCCTGTGCGGCTTGCACGCGAGGAACGGACGTGGATTTTTTCTTCAATGCTTTCCATACGTTAAGCCACGGCCTGATCGGCTATCTCATTCCTTTTCTGTTTGTCCTGACGGTCGTCGTTTTCTTCCACGAACTGGGGCACTTCTTGGTGGCGCGCTGGGCTGGTGTGCGCGTGCTGACGTTCTCCCTCGGCTTTGGCCCCGAACTGTTCGGTTTCAATGACCGCACCGGCACCCGCTGGAAGCTCTCCGCCATTCCGCTCGGCGGCTACGTGAAATTCTTCGGCGATGCGAGCGAGGCCTCAACGCCTGCGCCCCAGATGCTTGCCGCAATGTCGGAGAAGGAGCGGCAGGATAGCTTCCACCACAAGAGCGTTGCGCGCCGCGCCGCCATCGTGGCGGCAGGCCCGATCGCGAATTTCATTCTGGCGATCGTGATTTTCGGTGCCCTGTTCACATTCTACGGCAAGCCCAACACCAGTGCGCGGGTCGACACCGTGCAGGCCAACAGCGCCGCTGCTGCAGCGGGTTTCAAGCCGGGCGACGTTGTCACGTCGATCGACGGGCAGACCATTGAAACCTTCGTGGACATGCAGCGCATCGTCTCCACACGTGCGGGCGAGCAACTGCACTTCACGGTGAAGCGTGGCGATCGCGTCGAGAATCTCACCGCCACGCCCGAACTGCGCGAGGTGAAGGACAGCTTCAACAACGTCCACAAGATCGGCATCCTCGGCATCAGCCGGTCCGCAACGCCGGGAGAGCATGCGGTTGAGCGCGTCGATCCGGCAACGGGCCTCTGGCTCGGCGTCAAGGAGACCTGGTTCGTCGCCAAAAGCACGATCCTCTACATCGGTGACATCTTCACCCGCCGCGCGAGCGCCGATCAGCTCGGTGGGCCGATCCGAATCGCCCAGATCTCGGGGCAGGTGGCGACCATCGGCCTTGCCGCCCTGGTCCACCTGACGGCCGTGCTCTCGGTCTCGATCGGCCTTTTGAACCTGTTTCCGGTTCCAATGCTCGATGGCGGTCACCTTTTGTTCTATGTGGTGGAGGCAATTCGGGGGCGTCCGCTGTCCGAAAGGTCGCAGGAAATGGGTTTCCGGCTTGGCCTTGCTCTGGTGCTGATGCTGATGGTGTTCGCCACCTACAACGACATCCTGCATCTCGCTGGATCGTAACGATTTTACCACCCGTGGCCGATAGGCAACGTCTTGGTGGGATTTTAGGTTTTCGATGCGAAAGGACGTTTGCCCGAGTGTTAAAATTGGCTACAAGCGGGCAATGTTTTGGGGAATCTCCCGGCCCTTTCTGAGGGTCGGCTTTGGAATGATAAGGGCGCCTAGCGCATGATGGTTGGATTGCGGGGTCTACGGGGTGGCCTGGCCGCTGCCCTAGTTCTATTTGCTGCGCCTGCTGCGACAGTGGC
>JAIESJ010000033.1 GCA_019746155.1 Burkholderiales bacterium | reverse complement strand
GGCGCTGGTCGGCGTGCAAAGTTTTTCGCGCAACGCCGTGGGCCTCGAACTGAACCAGATCCTGTGGGATGGATTGGCAACCTACAACGAAGTACGCCGTCTCGGGCACGGCACCGTGGTCCGTTTTTTCGAGTTCATGGAAGCTTCGGAACTGATCGCACTGGAGGCGGCGCGAGCCTATTACGACGTGCAGCGTTTCCGGGAACTGGTGGGTATTGCGGAACTCAATTACATCCAGCACAAGCAGACCTTCGACCAGATCGACCAGCGCTTCAAGTCCGGGGTCGGGCGCGGCGTGGACATGGAGCAGGCCGCAGCACGGCTGGCGCTGGCCGATAGCAACCTGGTCAATGAAACATCCAACCTGCACGACGTCACGGCACGCTTCCAGCGCATCATCGGCGAGGCGCCGGCGCAGAAGCTGCCGGGCGCGCCGTTTCCGCAGACCGGTTTTCCGGCGAGCAGGGAAGACGCGGTGCGGCTGGCGCTGGAGAAGCAACCGGGCATCACCGCTGCTACGGAGAACGTGCGCGCGGTGCAGGCGCAGCTGGATGTGCGTCGCAGTGCATTCCAGCCAAAGCTGGAGGCGCGGGTGCGCGAGGCCTCCGGTCGCAACCTCGATGGCACGATAGGCCGCAATTCGAACAGCGTTGCCGAGCTGGTGTTGAGCTGGAACCTGTTCAACGGCGGTTCGGATATGGCACGCGTGCGCCAGTTTGCGAATGCCTTGAACAATGCCCGTGACCTGCGCGACAAGGCCTGCCGAGACGTGCGGCAGACGCTGAGCATCGCCTACAACGATGCCGGCAAGCTCGCCGACCAGATCAAGTATCTGACGTTGCAGGTGCAGGCGACGGAAAGGGCGCGCGATGCCTACCGCAAACAGTTCGACATCGGGCAGCGCTCGCTGCTGGATCTGCTCAATTCGGAGAACGAGCTGTACCAGGCGAAGCGTGCATTGATCAACGCCAGCTACGACCGCGAGATCGCGTACGCTCGCGTGCACAACTCCACCGGTCATCTGCTGCCGCAATTGGGTCTGTCCCGCATCGATACCGGGAAGATCAACGGCGTGGATGGATGGAACGCGGGTGAGGATGGCGCCGAGCGCTGCCCGCCCGAGGCGATAGCGCAGCCGGTGATCGACAAGGCTGCGCTCGATGCACAGGCGCGCAGTAACATGGCTGCCATGGTGAAGCCGGAATCTCTGGCATCGAGCACATCGGCTGCCCCAGTGCCTGCGGCCCCGGTGCAGAAAGTGGAAAAGCCTGAGGAGGTGGTCTCTAAGCTGACGATGGCATGGGCATCCGCATGGTCGGAGAAGGCAATAGACCGTTATTTTGCGTTCTATGCCGATACGTTCAAGCCGGCTGCGAGCACGAGGGAAGCGTGGCGTGCGCAGCGCAAGCGCCGCCTGTCATCCCCGTCGCCGATCACCTTGGTGCTGACCAACCTGAGCGCTCAAGTCGTCGAGCCGGATCGCATCGAAATGCGATTCCAGCAGCGCTACGAGTCGGGTGGGTATTCCGACCAGGGCGAGAAGGTGTTGGTCTGGAAAAAAATCGGAAGCCAGTGGTTCATCGTCAGCGAATCCGGGCGCTGACATAATCCCGTTTGCGTTCGCAGGCTGACGGCGTCATGTTTTGCACGTGATTACGCTGCCGATTTAAGTAACGCGACCGTCGATATTGAGTGTGCCGGGAGGAAGCGGTTCCTCGCTGCGTTGCGGGGCGGAAAGGAATACCTTGATGCCCATGCCGTGAGCCAACGCGATGATGCCGGCCAGGTATGCGGTTTCCGCGGCGCTACGCGTTCTGGAAAGCGATGCGGAAACCTTGATGTGGCTTAACTGCATCGAAGGCAAAGCCGGGATCCGTGAGAAGTAGATGCCGGAGTCCGCGATCCCCGTCCGAATACCCATTCGCCGCAGCAACTGGCTGAGGTCGATGCCAAACTCGGGGTCGCGGAAAATCACGATCTCCGGAATCTCGATACATATCCGTGCTGCTGCGGAGGGATGAGATTCCAGTAGTCTAGAAAGGTGTGCCAGCAGGGTCGAATCGCGCAGTGTAGGCTCGCTCAGGCGCAGGGTGAGGTCGTCGCGGTCGGATGCTACTGCTGCCTGCACGCATTTCTCGAGGGCAATTTCCTCTATCGCGGAGATCATGCCAGTGCGGATAGCAAAAGGCATCCATTCCGCTGGAGCGAAATAAGCATCGCTGGTGGCAAAGGCTATGTTCGGTTCGACCTGTTGGTGCAGAAGCGCTCCATCGCTACCGATAACCGGACGGAAATCCAACTCGATGCGACGCAACGCAACGGTTTGCTGCAATTCCTTGCGCCAGTCGTACTGTCCCATCAACTGCGGGGGCGCTGTCTCTTTGTTGTATGTAGCAAGTCCATGTTCGCTGCTTTCGGCTTTAGCGAGCGCCATGTCGGCGTTAGCCAGCAATTGGCTCCTGGGGAGATCGGCCCGTATTGTCGTGGCACCGATGGCCAGTGAGAGACCACCACTGAGGCGCAGGTTCACGGCAGACAAGCTCGTCAGCAAAGCCTCCATTTCCCGGGTTGATATCTCACGATCCGGAATGCATAACGCAAAATCCGAGCCATTGAGGCGACCGCAGGCGGCACCAGGGTGTTGATCCGAAAATACAAGCAGTTTTTCCGAAAGTTTTTGCAGCAGTTGATCCGTCTGTAAACGGCCCAGTTCCTGATTCAGTGTTGGCAGGTCACGGACCCTCAGCAGTGCAAAACTGCCGGTCTGTGACAGTTGCATGTCGTCCAGAATCTGCTGGAAAAGGATCTGGAATTGCTCCCGATCGGGCAGTCCGGTGACCGGGTCGGTGGCCGCCGCCCGGCGCAATTCTTCGACCGTGGTTGCGTGTCCTTCGAATTGCGCTTGCACCCGGTCGATCATGCTGTTCATTGCATGAGTGAGGGACTTCAGCTCCGGGACCGTTGAAGGAGTGGATTTGATGAAGCGGCCCTCGGACAGTGCGTGCGCCTGATTTACCATGCTAGCGAGCGGTTTGAGCGTGCGGCGGATTGCAAGTGTGCCGAAAATTCCACTCACCAGTCCTACCAAGGCAAGCAGCAAAGCCAGTCTTGTGGCAGTGCCCCACAAAGTACCGTAGGCAAATATCGTGTGGCTGACTACCTCGATGCTTCCGATCTGCCTCCAGCCGGCGCTGACGTTGGCGATACCCGGGGTCGATTCAATCGGCAGCAATTTTACGAACCACGCGGGCACGGTTACGGGCGGAGCGTTGCCCGACAAATTGATCAGTGGCGTGCCGGCAGTGTCGAGCAGACGTATCCGCAGATAGTGTCCCGTGTCGTACTGTGCGGCGACCAGCAGGGAGATCGCGTTGGTGTCGCCGTTCTGCTGGGACAGCGAGATTGCCAGTGCTGCGGCGTTGTCATGATTCTTGATCTGCAACTGTTCCTCTAGATGCTGGCGCGTTGACCAAAGACTGGTGGTGAGCGCGCCCACGCAGG
>JAIESJ010000122.1 GCA_019746155.1 Burkholderiales bacterium | reverse complement strand
GATTCCGCTCGCGCCGCCGCTGCGCCTGCCGGCCTGCATTACGATTGCGGCCTTGGTTTGCGCAGGCGCTGCCGCCGCCGGGCTCGCCGCGGCGCCGGGTTTCAGTTTCGACCCGGCTTCGGGCTGCGGCACAGGCGTTTCCGCTGTAAGCGGTTCGAGGGAAAGTTCAGCCCTCGACGTTTCAGCAACGGGCGCCGCAACTGCAGGCCCTGCTTGTGCTTCTCCCCGGTCTTTGGCGGCCTTTTCCAAGGCCTTCATCAACAGGCTCATTGCGCAGCGCCGGTCTTCTCTGCAGGCGGTTTTTCAGGTTGGGGCAGGAAGCGCTGGAAGAACTTCAGCTCATCGCTGTCCAGCGAGGGATTGTTGATGACGGTCGGGCGCAGGAAAATGACGAGTTCGGTCTTGGCGACGCGCTCGTTGCGGAAGCGGAAGGCTTAGCCGGCCTCGTCCAGCTTGTCGGCGCCGGGCAACTGCTCGCGGTTGCGGCGCACGTCGTCCTGCATCAGGCCGCCGAGGATCACGGTCTGGCCGCTGCCGACCTGCAGCACCGACTCCATCTCCCGGGTCTGGATTTCAGGCACCGGGCTGGCAACGGCCTGTGCGGGACATGGGGCGGTTGGGCCACAGGGATTTGCGAGGCTCGGATTGGGGTCATTCACGAATCTCAGCACGCGCGAAATCGTAGGCCGTACCGTGAGCGAAACACGGCCGTCGCCGTTGATCTGCGGCGTGACGCCCATCACCACGCCGACCGACACCGTCTTGGGCGTGGTATTGAACGTGGTGGTGGCGACGCCCTGCGTGGTATTGGTCTGCGCCTGGACCTCGAAGTAAACAATGTTGTCGACCACTTTAAGCAACGCGGTCTGGTTGTTGAGCGCCATGAGCTTGGGGCTGGACAGCACGCGCGTGTTGCCGAACTCCTGCAACAGTCTGATCGTCGCGCTGATGTTACCGGCTGGCGAATTCGGGTTCTGATATCCGATCGTGATGGCGTTTCCGGCGGCAGCGCCCGCCGCTGTTGCCGCGGCGCCGAAACCGCCAAGCAGCGCCTGCGTAAAGCGGATGCCGCCGCTTACCGCCAGCCGGCTCCAGTCGATGCCGCCCTGGTAGCCTTCCGACAGCGTGACTTCGGCGATAGTCGCTTCGATCAGCACCTGGCGTTGCGAAGCATTGGCGATGCTGTCCAGGTGCTGCTGGATGAGCAGGTGCTGGCGCTCGGTGCCGAGTACGCTGACCGAACCGCTCACCGGGTTGATGATGACATCGCTGCTGACGTCGCCCGGCAGTTGCGGCTGGCCGCCGCTGCCGAAAGCGGTGGTGAAGAGCGACGTTGCCGCCTGTCCGGCGCGTGCCACTGCCTCGGCCTGCTGGAGCCGTTCTTCGCGCGCCGCCTTGAGCGCTTCGGCACGCTGCGCCCGGTCTTCGGCGGTCAGGCTCTGGTTACGGGTGGAGGTGAGAATGGCGCGGATGTTTTCGCGCAACAATGCCCAGAAATCGTTATTCAGCGTGGTCGTGACGACAGTACTGGAGGCGCTGGTCTGTGATCCGGCAGCGGCGGCGCTGCCGGATGCTCCGGCCCCACTGGCGGAAATTTGGCCGGAAACGCCTATCGTGGACGTGGTGTTGCGGGTCATGTTCACGTAGTTGACGTGATAGGTCTTCATGTACGGCGCGTCGGGCGAAACGATGATGGTGCCGCTTTCGACGCGGTAGCGCAGGTTGACCTGTTTCGATATGCGGTCGAGGATCGCCGGCAGCGTCTCGTCGATCGCGTTCAAGCTCACCAGTCCCTGCAGCCCGGGGTGAATGTCGATGTTCTGCCGGGTGTCGCGGGCGAGCGCGAGCAGCAGTTCCTTCACCGGCACTTCATTGACCACCACGCTGTAGGTCTGCGGTTTGACCGCCGGTTTCGGCGGTGGCACGAAGCTGCTGACGCGCGCCGGAGGCGGAATCGCTTTTTCCGGCTCGGATTGAACCTGGGGTGCGGCGATGTGGCCTTCGGACGGGGGAACGTAGGGGCGGATATTGGCGCAGCCCGCGACCAGCATGAATAAAACGATGCCGGCAGCGTAACGGCGGCCAAAGCCGATGAGCTTGCGTCTGGTATCAACGTGCATCGCCGGGGACTCCGTGCTTACCGCGTGACCAATAGCGGAGGATGGCTGCATTATCTCGCTTTTTCCCTCGTTCAACCGTGACATATGCACAGCCGGGAAATGTTCCTGTCACACCGTGGTGCGCAAGCGTTCAGGAACTTTGATGCTGTTTGATCTCCGTGCGTATCCCCTGCACGGTGCGTAAAATCGGCCGGTTCTCTTTCACAAACGGCGGCAATTTCGCGAGCGCTTCCTGCGCGGCGCGATGGTCGTTGAAGCTGCCGTACAGTACCGTAATCGACGGCTTCTGTTTTGCCATCGTACGATACACAAAAATCTCATTTATTTCAATGAATTTAGATAGAACGTTAAGATGGTTCCTTAGCTGTTCCTCGTTGTGGGTTCCCATGAGTTGAATGCTGATCGTGGCCTGGGACTGCTGGGCCAGCCACTCCCGGGTTGCGGCGAGACGTTGCTCAACGATATCCGCCGCGACGGCCGCGTCTGATGTGACTGTCGCCGAAACAGCAGAGTGAGCGCTGGCTACTGTGGGGGCTGCCGCCGTCTTGGCGGCGGCTTGAAGGCCTTCGGCAGGCTGCAAATTCGGCATCGTTGTTGATTTATAACTATTTGTTTTTAAATCATTTTTTTGCCATGCGGAGGCAGCCGCGGTGCCGGCTGGTCGGGCTGCTAAGGGGCCGTTAGTCGAAGCCGCGGCAGGCGCGGGTGCGGCGGGTTTTTCAGTTGCGGCAGACGGTGTGCCGGCCGCGGCACTGGCCGGGGCTTCGCTGCCGCGCTGGAGCAAAGCGTAAACCGTGGCACCGATGACCGCGCCGGCCAGCATCAGCGCCGCGCTCCAGCCATAACGCGGTTTGGCGCGCGACTTTTCGTGCCGGCTGAATTCACTGTCGCGCACCGCCGCGTCGACGTGTTTCGGCCTGATGGTGTGCGTGTTCTCGGAAAATGCCGCCAGCAGCGCCTTGTCGGCGATGAGGTTGACGCGACGCGTAAGTCCGCCCGAGGCGCGCGCCATGCGTTTCACCACCGCGGTGGAGAACAGATCCGGCCCGTGGTAGCCCGCGGCGCGCATGCGGAACATCAGGTATTCGCGGATATCATCGGCGTCGAACGGTTCGAGATGGAAGCTGTGGGTGATGCGTTCGCGCAGCTGGCGGATATTGGGCTGGCGCAGATTGTCGTCGAGTTCCGGCTGGCCGAACAGCACGATCTGCAGCAGCTTGTCGTTGCGGGTCTCAAGGTTCGACAGCAGCCGGATCTCCTCGAGCGTGGCGAGCGGCATGCTCTGCGATTCCTCGACGAACACCACGACACGCTTGCCGTCGGCGTGGCGCTTGAGCAGATGCTCGTGCAGCGCCTGCATGACTTCGAGACGGCTCGCG
>JAIESJ010000277.1 GCA_019746155.1 Burkholderiales bacterium | reverse complement strand
AAAACTGGTCGAGCCAGAGATAGGTCGTGAAGTGCAGGCAGGCGTAGAAAAAGGCATACAGCCCGAACATGCGCCGCAGACGGACCAGCCATGGCCATCCGGTGAAGCGCCGCAGCGGAGTCACGCCCAGGGTGATGCACAGCAAGACCAGCGTCCAAGTCCCGGTCGAACGGGTGATGAATTCCACGGGATTGGCGCCCAGGCCGCCGGTCCATCCCAGCCAGACCAGGCGCGCCAGCGGGTAGAGGCCAGCCGCGAACACTGCCGCCTTGACGGTCGCGACATGGCGGGCCGGCAGATGCCGCAGCGTTTCCATCCTAGTAAAACTTGCGCAAATCCATGCCCGCATAGAGCTGCGCGACCTGATCGGCGTAGCCGTTGAACATCAGAGTCTTCCTCTTGAGCAATTCGCCGATGCGGCGCTCCGTCGCCTGGCTCCAGCGCGGGTGGTCAACGGCGGGATTGACGTTGGAGTAGAAGCCATATTCGCGCGGGTTGGCCTTCTGCCACGAGTTGACCGGCTGTTGCTCGACGAAACGGATGCTGACGATGGATTTCGCGCTCTTGAAACCGTACTTCCAGGGCACGATGAGGCGCACCGGAGCCCCATTCTGATTGGGCAATACTTCTCCGTAAAGTCCGAAGCCCAGAATCGCCAGCGGATGCATCGCTTCATCCATGCGCAGCCCCTCGACGTACGGCCAGTCGAGGGAGCCGAACAGCGCGCGCTGCTCCGGCATCTGGTCGGGGTCGTGAAGAGTAGTGAATTCGACGAATTTGGCGTTGCCGGTCGGCTCAACCCGCTTGATCAGTTCGGACAGGGAATAACCTACCCAGGGCACCACCATGGACCACGCCTCGACGCAGCGCAGCCGGTAGATCCGTTCCTCCAGCGGCGCAAGCCGGAGCAGTTCGTCGATGTCATAGGTTTTCGGGCGTTTCACTTCGCCGCTCACCTTGACCGTCCATGGCCGGGTTCTGAGGCTTTTGGCGCGCGTGACCGGCGAGCTCTTGTCGGTGCCGAATTCGTAAAAGTTGACGTAGGTGGAGATATCCTTGAACGAATTCGCCGGCTCGCTGGTGCTATAAGCGCTTTTTTTGATCGGCGGCAGCTGAATCTTCCCTTGCGCCAGCGCGCCGGTGCCGAACAGACCGGGCGCGCCCGCGGTGAGCGTCATCGCGGCCGCGCCTTGCATGAATCGCCGGCGGTTTATGAAAAGCCCCTTGTCGGTGATCTCGGACGGGCAGATATCATTTGGTTTCTTGATAAGCATCTCACTGCTCCAATTCAACTGATGGACATGACTTGGTTGGTCGGCTTGGCACGTCCTTCCTTACGCCATATACGACGGACTGGACCATTTGGATCACCAGACGCGCAGCACGCCAAACATCATGACGCCTCCCGTAAACGGTGTTGTCCTCCAGGCGCCTGTGGACATGGGGCCTGTTAGGGCGCGACATCTCAGGAATTGGTTCAAGGCATCCCACGCGTGCCGCCCAGCGCCGGAAACCCGCCGGGATTCGGATCAGAACCCCGCCGCAAAATGGCCAGGCGCTTTTGCATGCCCTCGATCTCCACCGTCTGGCTGGCGATGATGTCCTCGGCCAGTCTGCGCGTCAACGGGTCGCGGCCGTAGATCAGCACGAGCCGGGCCATCTCGACGGCCCCCTCGTGATGCGGGATCATCATGGCCAGGAAGTCCTGATCGGGGTCGCCAGTCGCGGACGCTGCATGCATGTCGTGCATCATCACCTCCATACTATTCACCATGCCTGCAGAAAATGACTCGCTGCGCAAGGTCGGAGGGTGATGCGATTCGTGCTGGGCCAGAAGTGGACCTGCTGTCGTCAGCAGCCCGTATAAAAGCATGAATATCGGCAACCGTCTCATGGATCACCCCCTCAGGCGGTCTGTCCGAGATGGCCTGGCCGGACATAGACGAGGTTGATGCTCTTCTTGTTACGCAGCTCACCGGAGGGCAGTTTCAGGCCGCCCAGCGGAATCTGGGCGATGAAGCGGGGCTTGAAAGGATCAGACACGTCGAAGGCGCTGCACACGGTCTGCCCCGCATTGGGTGTGCCGGGCAATTCATCCTGCTCGTGCGCGACATAGAGCAAGTTGTTCTCCGGGTTGGTCCAGAGGCCGTGCGCCTCCCGCCCCAAGGTATAGAACATGCCCGCGACCCGGCGTGCGCCTGGAGCCGTGGAGCGGTCTATGATCGCGATCCGGCTCGCGGCCACACCCCCGGGCCCGCCGTCATCCACGCGGGCGAAACTCACATAAACCACTTTGCCTCCGCTGTTCTCGACGAACTCGAGGTGATTGGGGCGCGCCAGGTTCCCCAGCGGCACCGTGTCGAGCAGCCCGAAAGGCTCGTCGGTAGCGCGTGCGGAAACCTGATCCGCAAGCTTGTGCGAGAACCAGATTTCCTTGCCATCCGGCGCAGTCTTGAGGAATGGGGTAAAGCCCGGCTTATCCTGCTCGCCGATATCCAGCGTCGTCAAGCGCTCCGGGTGCGAAAAGCCGCTTGCATCCGGATTAACGCGGAATACATCGACGCGCGCTACCTTCTGGCTCGCGACGAATGCCAGCGTGCCGCTTTTGTTGAACCACGTCTGGGCGGGACCGTTGATCGTGGAAACGACTCTTCGCAGTGCGCGCGCATCGGCTCCGCTCGCCTGTTTGACGGCGAGCCCCACATCGAGGATGGCGATGCGGTCCTCGCCGCGCAGCGTGACCCATAGCTCCTTGCCGTTGCGGGTAAACGTCGGTTCATGCGGCTCGCGGCCGACCAGGATGCCGCCCGAAATCCGTTCGGCATTGGTGTTGGCGGCAGCCAGCGGATTGGGAACATTGCCCACGACTTTTTTTGCCGCCGCATCGATGAGATAGACGTTGCTGCTGCCGCGGCCGCTGGTGGCGAGCAGGCGCCCGTCGGGCGAGGGCACGACGCCGTGGGCGTCCACACACCCGTGGTAGAGCGGCTTGTGGATCATCGCCGCATGGGTGGGCATCACCCCGGCCGTGACGAAGCGGAAAGGCGGGCGCGGGTCCTCATCGAAACTGGTCAGGTTGATGGTGGTATCCACCGCGTTAGCGCGCGGATCAATTACGCTGATCGTATTGGAATCCTCGTTGGCGATGAATATGCGGTCTCCCGCGGCGGTCCCGGCAGGCTCGCCCTGGGCAGCCGCGACTCCGGGAATCGCCGCGGCAAGGGCGCCCGCAGCGGCGGTTTTCAGGAATTCGCGTCGTTGCTCATTCATATCGTTCTCTCCTTATCTGCACGCTCAAGTTAAGTTTCATACTCGATGCGCGGGGTACGCGCCGATTCGGTTCTAACGGGCATCCAGCGCGTCGCTTGGCGGCCCGGAAATACGCCCAAGGGCTGGGCCGCCGACACAGCGCGGTGATTACAGCAACGCTCGGCTTAATCCAAGACGGTGGACACGTGAGTCCGCG
>JAIESJ010000046.1 GCA_019746155.1 Burkholderiales bacterium | reverse complement strand
TGTGGCCGAATTTTTTCGTTTTGGCTCAGAACGAGATGACGAACAAACCCACGACGCACAGAAAACCGGCCGTCCAGACCAGCGAACGCAGCGTTGGCTGGTTGTAGATATAGAGCAAAGTATAGATGATGCGCAGCACCACGAAACCAAGCGCCAGCCCGTCCACCCACTGCTGCGGCGCCTGCGCTAGATGAGCAATGATCACGGCCGCAGCAAACAGCGGAAACGCCTCGAACCCGTTCAGATGGGCCCAATAGGCACGCTGCTGCATGGCGCCAAGCCGCTCCAGGCTTGCGCGCGGCGCCGCGTTATCGTAATCTGGACGCCATTTCGCAACCACGATGGCAAAATACGGCAGGATTCCCGCGGCAAGCACCGTCCAGTAGGCCAGCGTCATCGTATTCTCCCGTAGAGAATCATGGTCTTGGGCAACCCGGGCAGCGGAACTTTAGCACATTCCCCATCACCAAGACAGATCGGAGGGCATATGTCGGACAAAGTCGAGAAACCCGATGCGGAGTGGAAAAAACTCCTGTCGCCGGAACAGTTCGAGGTCACACGCAGAAAAGGCACCGAGCGCGCGTTCAGCGGCGACTACTGGGACAACCACGAACCCGGCGTTTACCGCTGCGTGTGCTGCGGCGCCGAACTGTTCCGCTCCGAGCATAAATTCGATTCTGGCACCGGCTGGCCGAGCTTCTGGCAGCCCGCGGTCAAGGAAAACGTCAAGACCGAGGACGACTACAGCCATCTCATGCTCCGCACCGAGGTGATGTGCAGCCGCTGCGACGCCCATCTGGGGCATGTCTTTGACGACGGGCCTCAGCCTACCGGCCTGCGCTACTGCATCAACTCGGCATCGCTCAAGTTTGAAGAGAAGTGAACGGTGAACGGGTAAGCCGTAAGCAGTAAGCGGTGAACTGCGAACCCCTAATTACGCCTTTACTGCTCACTGCTAACGGCTTACAGCTTGCTTTACGGGCTTATGACTTACCCGCTTACGGCTCACGGTTTCCCGTTATAATATGCACCCATGAAGTTCCTATTCGACCTCTTTCCCGTCATCCTGTTCTTCGTTGCCTTCAAGGTCTACGGGATCTATGTGGCAACCGGAGTAGCAATCGCCGCGACCTTTCTCCAGATCGGCTGGGTCTGGCTGCGTCGCGGCAAGGTTGACAACATGCTGTGGGTAAGCCTCGGCGTGATTGTGTTTTTCGGCGGCGCCACGCTCGTGCTGCAAAACGAGACCTTCATCAAGTGGAAACCCACCGTGCTCTACTGGCTGTTCGCCGGGACGCTTGCGGTAGCGGCACTGATGTTCAAGAAAAACCTGATCCGCGGCATGATGGAAAAACAGGTCAGCCTGCCCGATCCGGTCTGGGACAGACTGCTGGCAAGCTGGATTGTGTTCTTCGCCGCAATGGGCGCGCTCAATCTCTACGTCGCCTACAATTTTTCGACCGACACCTGGGTCAACTTCAAGCTGTTCGGCGGCATCGGGCTGATGCTGGCATTCGTCGTGCTGCAGGCGCTGATGATGGCCAAGCACATTCAGGGGCAGGAAAAGGGATCCGAGTGATGCTCTACGCCATCATCGGTGAGGACGTTCCCGGTTCGCTCGAAAAACGGCTTGCGGCACGCCCCGCCCATCTCAAACGGCTTATCGAACTGCAGGACGCGGGGCGTCTGATCGTTGCCGGCCCCTGCCCCGCAACCGACAGCCCGGATCCCGGCCCTGCCGGATTCTCCGGCAGCGTGGTCATCGCGGAATTCGAGTCGCTGGAAGCCGCCCGGGCGTGGGCTGACGCCGACCCCTATGTCGCCGCCGGAATTTATGGCAAAGTCACCGTAAAACCTTTCAGGAAGGTGCTGCCGGCGTGAATGTGCCGGAACGGATACAGGAAAAACTCGCCGCGCTGGCGCCCGAATCGCTTGAGATTCTGGACGAGTCGGGCCAGCACATCGGTCACGAGGGCGCAAAAAGCGGCGGCGGACACTATCAACTCATCATCGTTTCCCGGCAGTTTTCCGGCAAGCCGATCCAGTTGCGGCATCGCATGGTCTACGACGCGCTGGGTACGATGATGCAAAAGGAAATCCACGCGCTCGCCATCAAGGCCTACGCTCCGGACGAAATCTGAACCATCCAACCCGCAAAGGAATCCACATGAAACGATCGAGAACCCTGCAATTGCTGCTGGTCATGGCCGGCGCCATGACGGCAAATGTCGCGCAAGCGGACGGCATCAAGGTCAACGGCGTCACCATTCCGCAATCGCGTCTCGAGCTCGTCGTCAAAAATGCGACCGCCCAGGGCCAGGCCGACTCCCCGGAATTACGCAATAAAATCAAGGATGAAATGATCACGCGTGAAGTGCTGGCGCAGGAAGCGGCCAAAAAGGGCCTCGACAAGAATCCCGAGATCGAGACACAACTCGAGCTGCAGCGGCAAAGCGTGCTGATCAATGCCTACCTGCAGGATTATGTAAAAGCCAATCCCGTCACCGACGAGGTGATGCGGAAGGAGTATGAGCAGGTCAAAGCCCAGAGCGGCAGCAAGGAATACAAGGCGCGCCACATCCTGGTCGAGACCGAAACCGAAGCGAAACAGATCATCGCCCAGCTCAAGAAAGGCGGCAGCTTCGAGAAAATCGCCGCTGAAAAATCGAAGGACACCGGCTCAAAGGCCCAAGGCGGCAATCTCGACTGGTCGGTCGCCAATCGCTATGTCCCGCCGTTCGCGCAGGCGCTGACCAAACTCAAGAAAGGCCAGACCACCGAGGCGCCGGTCCAGAGTCAGTTCGGCTGGCACGTGATCCGCCTCGACGACGAACGGGCGGCAAAATTCCCCTCGTTTGAAGAGGCCAAACCCGCGATTCAGCAGCAGTTGCAGCAACAAGCGGTCAACAAACTGATCGCCGATCTGCGCGCCAAAGCCAAGGTCGAGTAGGAACCCTACACGCTGAAAATGGCGCACTTCGGTACGCCATTTTTTTGAGAATCCGCACGATCAAATCCGCATTGTTCATTGCAATACCCGAAAAAATAGAACCTGAAAAACCGCTTAACCGCAGATGCACGCCGATAAACGCCGATGAAAGTCAAAAACAAACGGGCGGGCCTCAAGAATTTTCTAGGATTCGCGGTATTTTCGTCGCCAGGAATTTTTTGCTTCGATCCTGTAAACCCTGCCGAATCTCGTGAATGCCGTCTATTGCCCTTCGATTCCGACCTTGAGAAAAGCTCAATAAGCAGCCTGGCGCCGAAGCGTTGATCGACGGCGATCCGTTAACACCACCCGTTCCGGTGAATGGGGGCCAAGTCCGACAGGCTGCTAGAACGTGTTGCGCACTTCGATGATCTGCGGGTAGCGTTTACGCACCAACGCCTCGACCACGTTCTTGAGATCGAGTGTCGCGCGCGGACAGCCGACACAGGCCCCCTTGAGCCTGACCCGCACCACCG
>JAIESJ010000264.1 GCA_019746155.1 Burkholderiales bacterium | reverse complement strand
GGCACGAACTTGAGCAGCTTGCGTTCCACTTCGACCACATTCTTTCCAGGCGCTAACCCGGTGCGGTTAGAGACGCGGAATATATGCGTGTCCACCGCTATCGTCGGCTGGCCGAACGCGGTATTCAGGATCACGTTCGCCGTTTTGCGCCCGACCCCCGGCAGCGCTTCCAGTTCCTCGCGGGTCTGCGGCACGCGCCCGCCGTAGCGTTCCAGCAGCAGCTTGCAGGCGGCGAGGATGTTCCTGGCTTTGGTGCGGTAGAGGCCTATGCTCTTGATATAGTGCTCGAGGCCGGTGGGGCCGAGCTCCAGCAGCTTTTCCGGCGTATTCGCGCGCCGGAACAGTTTTTCGGTGGCGAGATTGACGCTCTTGTCCGTGGCCTGTGCCGACAGCACCACGGCGACCAGCAGTTCGAACGGCGAACCGAATTTGAGCTCGCTGCGCGGTGCGGGATTGGCGGCGCGCAGGCGCGTGAAAATTTCGCGGCGTTTGGCTGGATTCACGCTACGGAAGTTATCCGAAACCGGCGTGATTGACAACACAACTGCCATGGCAGGGCAGTCGTTTGCCTCTGCGTCTCCGCGGTTAAGCAGTCAACTAACGACCGCGCTCGTGCAGGCGCTGCCGGGCGCGCGCAATCGCTTGCTGTATCGTCGCTTGTTTCTTCTGTGCAGCGGAGGTCTCTTTGGATGCGGCGAGCCGTGCCGCGCGCGCCGCCTTTTCACGCTGCCGGCGGCGATTGCGGGATTCAAAGCGTCTTCGTGCCAGCGCGGCGGCGGTTTTTTTCTGTTCGCGCGTGTAGGGTCTGCCGGTTTCCACCATGCTGATGCAATCCACCGGACACGGCGGAATGCACAGTTCGCAGCCGGTGCATTCCTGCGCGATCACGGTGTGCATGACCCTGGCGGCGCCGACGATGGCATCGACCGGGCAGGCCTGGATGCAAAGCGTGCAGCCGATGCATGATGGTTCGTCGATGACGGCAACGGCAGGCGGTTTGGTGGCGCCGAACTCCGGATTGAGCGGCTGGAACGGGACGCCCAGCAGCGCCGCGAGATCGCGTATGCCCTCTTCGCCGCCGGGCGGGCATTGATTGATGCCGGCACGGCCGGTGGCAATCGCTTCGGCATAAGGACGGCAGCCCGCGTAGCCGCACTGCCGGCACTGCGTCTGCGGCAGCAGCGCGTCGATGGCATCGGCCGACGGTGACGAAGGGCGGACGGTCACCCGATTACCTTGAGAGGATCGACATAACTGTGACCAACATCCTGTGCCAGACTGGCATGCGTGATTTGCCCGCCATGGACTTGCAGCCCGTCGCGCAAGCCGGGATTTTCCGTGACCGCGCGGCGCAGCCCTTTGCCGGCCAGCTCCAGCGCATAGGGCAACGTGGCCTGGGTCAGCGCGAGCGTCGCGGTGCGCGCCACTGCTGCGGGCATGTTCGGCACGCAGTAGTGCACCACATTCTCTTCGATGTAGACGGGCTCGGAATGCGAGGTGGGGCGCGAAGTCTCGCAAATTCCGCCCTGGTCTATGGCTACGTCAACGATGACCGAACCCGGCCGCATCCGCTTCAGGTCCTCGCGGTGGACCAGCTTCGGCGCGAGCTTGCCCGGCAGCAGCACGGCGCCGATCACGAGATCGGCGCCGTGCGTGAGCGGCGGAATCGATTGCGCCGTCGAGATCACGGTCTTGAGACGGGCGCCGAAGATTTCCTCGAGATGGGCGAGCCGCGCGGCGCTGCGGTCAAGCAGAGTCACTTCGGCTCCCATGCCGATCGCAATGCGCGCGGCGCTCACGCCGACCGCGCCGCCTCCAATGATGATCACCTTTGCCGGGGCCACGCCCGGCACGCCGCCGAGCAGCACGCCGCTGCCGCCGTTGGCCATTTGCAATGCCCAGGCCCCGACTTGCGGCGCAAGCCGCCCGGCGATCTGGGACATCGGCGTGAGCAGCGGCAAGCCGCCGCCGGCGTCGCTCACGGTTTCGTATGCAATGCAGGTGACTCCGGCGTCGAGCATGGCCTTGAGCAGAACGGGGTCCGGTGCGAGATGGTGATAGCAAAACAGGATCTGCCCCGGGCGTGTCAGCGCAAATTCGGAAGGCTGCAGCTCCTTGACCTTGATCACCATGTCGGTGGCGTAGACCTCCTGTGCGCTGGCGGCAATCTGCGCGCCTGCGCTGCGGTAGGACTCGTCCGGGAAGCCAGCCTTCGTGCCGGCGCTGGCCTCAACGCGAACCTGGTGGCCCGCGGCGACCAGTGCACGTACGCCGGCGGGTGTGACGCCAATGCGATATTCGTGGTTCTTGATTTCCTTGGGCACTCCGATCAGCATGATGACCTCCATCAGGAAAACAGTGAGCGGTGAGCAGTGAGCGGTAAAATCTCAGCTGCGCCAGCTCCGTTTACTGCTCACGGCTTACCGCTTCTCCGCACAGCGTGTCCACACATTCAGTAATGAGCCGTGGGCCCCGATAGATGAGCCCGGTGTAAAGCTGAACCAGGCTTGCGCCGGCGGCGATTTTCTGCGCGGCGTCGGCGCCGTTCATGATGCCGCCGACGCCGATCACAGGCACGCTACCGCCGAGCGCGCTGCCGAGCTGCCTGACGATGTCGGTGGCGCGCTGCGTCAGCGGCGCGCCGCTCAGGCCGCCGGCCTCGGTGCTGTGCGGCAGGCCCGCCACGCCGTCCCGTTCAATGGTGGTATTGGTCGCGATCACCGCGTCGATTGCATGTTTTCGCAGCAGTCCCGCAATGACGTTCACCTGCGCGCCGTCGAGATCGGGGGCGATCTTGAGCGCGAGCGGCACATATTTGCCGTGCCGGTCGGCGAGCTTGCGCTGTTCCGCTTTGAGGGCGGCCAGCAGGTTTTCCAGTTCCGCGGATTCCTGCAGCTGGCGCAGGTTCATGGTGTTGGGCGACGAGATATTGACCGTCACATAGCTTGCCAGCGCATAGACGCGGCGCAGGCAGTGCAGATAATCGTCGGCGGCGCGCTCGATCGGCGTGTCGAAGTTTTTGCCGATATTGATGCCGAGCACTCCGCGATAGTTCGCGCGCCGCACGTTGTCGACCAGGCGCTCGACGCCATCGTTATTGAAACCCATGCGGTTGATCACCGCCTGCGCCTGCGGAATGCGGAACAGTCGCGGGCGCGGGTTGCCGGGCTGGGCGCGCGGGGTGACGGTGCCGATCTCGATGAAACCGAAACCCAGCGCGGCCAGCGCGTCGATGTATTCGCCGTTCTTGTCGAGACCGGCGGCAAGACCGACCGGGTTGGGGAAAGTGATCCCCATGACGCTGCGGACGCACGGGGCTGGACGTGCTGCAAGGGCGCCGGCAAGCCCGGCCCGCTGCAGCGCTTTCAGCAGATCCAGCGTCAGACGGTGCGCGGTTTCGGCGTCCAGCGCGAACAGCAGTGGTCGCAGCAGCGGAT
>JAIESJ010000124.1 GCA_019746155.1 Burkholderiales bacterium | reverse complement strand
TTGTCCTTGAGCTCGATTTCCTTGGCGACCGACACGCCGTCCTTGGTCACCGTCGGCGCGCCGAACGAGCGCTCGAGCACGACGTTCCGGCCTTTCGGTCCCAGCGTCACCTTGACCGCGTCGGCCAGCACGTTCACGCCCGCGACGATTTTGTGGCGGGCCGTTTCATAAAACTTGATGTCTTTTGCTGCCATGTAAGTTCTCCTGATTCAGTGCGATGGGTTAGGACTCGATCACGCCCATGATGTCTTCTTCGCGCATCACAAGCAGCTCTTCGCCCTGGACTTTCACGGTCTGCCCGGAGTACTTGCCGAACAGCACTTTGTCACCGACCTTGACGTCGAGAGGACGGACTTTGCCGTCATCCAGAACCTTGCCTTTGCCGATCGCCTTGACTTCGCCTTGATCGGGTTTTTCGGCAGCGGTGTCGGGAATGACGATTCCGGAAGCGGTTTTGAGTTCCTCTTCCAGCCGCTTCACGATAATGCGGTCGTGCAACGGACGAATTTTCATGAAAATCTCCTTGGGAATTATTGAACACTATGTGGAGCGCCACTGTTAGCACTCTGCTCTAGCGAGTGCCAATAATAGCGGTGAGGTGGGGTAATGACAAGTAGCGTGTGCAGCAAAGTTTGCCTGGGTCGTCGGCAGGAGCGCCCACGCGACAACAAAAAAACTATTTAAAACAAATAGTTAACTATTAATTTGCTAGCTGTCGAGCTGAGGGTGGGCGGGTATGCCGAACCGATAGACGGTTTTGCGTTTACCCTCGCAAGTGGGCGGAATGGGGCTGTGCGGGCAAGGCGGGTTGCGCCGGCCGTCGGGGGTCAGGGTTGCGTCTTCCGCGTATTCGGCCCATATGCCGCCCTTGACCGGCCGGAACATCCACATCAGGTAACCCCGCCCGGCGGCCAGTTGCACCAGATCATCGGCATCCGGCGCGTCGGATACCACGACCTGATTGCCGTTGATGCCGAACGGAAACGAGCCGAACGCCTGCAGGCACTCGAGTGCTTCGGTCGCGGCCGCGCCGGGTCGCATGCAGCCCGGCCGCTCGGCGCGCGCCACATCCCACGCGCCCAGTTCCCATGCCGCCTCCATCGCCGCGCGGTCGACGGCGACCAGATCACGCCAGCGTTCGTTCAGCTGCAGCGCCGAACTGGGGATCGGCGTGTAGGACACCGTCTCGGCCTCCTCGATGTCGGCGAGCTTCTCTTTGATGAAGCCGTGCCAGTGCAGCGTCAGGATGACCGGCGTGTCGGGGCAGGGCACGGCCGCCAGCGTGATGCCCACCAGCGGCAGGCCGGTTGCGTGAATCTGGTCTTCGATGCGCTCAAGAATCTGCATAGACTGGCTGTCTCCTTGTCGATGTTAAACTCTTGCGTGAATCCCCATGTCTCTGTTAACGGCATGGCGCTCGGAAAAATACAGTTTTCGGATTTTTTAATGCCTGCACCAAAAAAATGCAAACCAGCACTCGCAACGACCTGCTGCTAAAACGCAGCCTGTCCGCCGTCTGGCATCCCTGCACCCAGATGAAGCAGCACGAGACGCTGCCGTTGATCCCGATCGCGCGCGGCAAGGGCTGCTGGCTCTATGATTTCGACGGCAGGCGCTATCTCGACGCGGTCAGTTCATGGTGGGTCAACCTGTTCGGCCACGGCAACCCGCGCATCAACGCCGCGCTCACCGACCAACTGGAACGGCTCGAACACGTGATCCTCGCCGGCTTCACGCACGAGCCGGTGGTTGCCCTGTCGGAGCGGCTGTCGCAACTAACCGGCGGCAGACTGGGCCATTGCTTCTATGGCAGCGACGGCGCATCGGCGACCGAGATCGCGCTGAAAATGAGCTTCCACTACTGGCGCAATTCGGGCCGGCCGGAAAAAACGCAGTTCGTGAGCCTCGCCGGGAGCTATCACGGCGAAACGCTGGGCGCGCTCTCGGTCACCGACGTCGCGCTGTTCAAGGACACTTATGCCCCGCTGCTGCGGATGAGCGCCCAGGTGCCGAGCCCGGACTGGCGGCGGGCGGAAGCGGGCGAATCACCGCGCGATTTCGCCATCCGCTGCGCCGCGGCCCTCGAGCGCCATCTGCAGCAGCATCACGCCGCAACCGCGGCGTTGCTCGTCGAGCCGCTGGTGCAGGGTGCGGTCGGCATGGCGATGTACGACGCCGAATACCTGCGCCGCGCGCGGGCCCTCTGCGACCGCTACTCGGCGCATCTCATCGCCGATGAAATCATGACGGGCTTCGGCCGCACCGGCACGATGTTCGCCCATGAACAGGCCGGAATCACACCGGATTTTCTGTGCCTGTCGAAAGGCATCACCGGCGGCTACCTGCCGCTGTCGGTCGTGCTCACCACCGATACGGTTTACCAGGCGTTCTACGATGACGCCGTGACGCGCGGCTTCCTGCACTCGCACTCCTATACCGGCAACGCGCTCGCCTGCCGCGCCGCGCTCGCCACACTCGACATTTTCGAGCAGGACAACGTGATCGCAGCCAACAAGGCCACGGCGGCGCGCATCAGCGCCGCCGCGCGCGCGCTGGCCAGCCATCCGCATGTCAAAAACTTCCGCAACACCGGCATGATCTGGGCCTTCGAGGCCGCAACGGAGGACGCGGAGTTCCCGCGCAGGTTTTACCAGCGGGCGCTCGCCGGCGAACTGCTGCTGCGGCCGATCGGCAATACCGTGTATTTCATGCCGCCGTATGTCCTCAACGAGGAGGAAATCGGGCTGCTCGCGGAGCGCACCCTGGAACTCGTTGCTTCGATCTGAGGGGCGTATACGCCTTGCACGTGCCGTTAAAGTCCGGCGCCTGCTTGATGAGGGGTTGAGCGTGGGGCTAACATGCCAACTCGGCCCGATGGGATCGGGCTCATCCAGCCCGGGAGAACGTCGCCATGTCCACCGCACGCAGATCGGCCGCTGCCCGTCTGCCCTTTTTCATTCTGACGGCCCTTGGCGTCAACAAAATCCGCTCTCCAGGCGTGAAGTCCTGATGCGTGATTTTACCGCCCTGATTTGCATCCTGTTCGCGTCACTCGCCCCGCCCGCTGTCGCCGCGCAATCAACGCGCCTGCCCGAGCCGGTCGCCCAGGCGCTGGCGCAGGCCGGAATACCGGAGGCCAACGCGGCCGTCTATGTGCACGAGATCGGCGCCGAACAGCCGGTCGTCGCGCATGGCGCCGACCGCCCGCTCAACCCCGCGTCAACGATGAAGCTCGTGACGACTTACGCGGCGCTCGATTTGCTGGGGCCGGCCTATGTGTGGAACACCGAGGTCTATATAACGGGCGCGCTGCAGCAGGGCGTACTCAACGGCGATCTCATCCTCAAGGGCTATGGCGATCCTAAACTCGCGCTGGAAAATTTCTGGCTGCTGCTGAGGAATCTGCGCGACCGCGGC
>JAIESJ010000104.1 GCA_019746155.1 Burkholderiales bacterium | reverse complement strand
ACCCGGGACGCCGCCTCCGCGACCGCGTTTTCGTCGTCGCCCACGATGTCGCCGACCAGCACCATTTTCGGCCGGCCGGCGCGGCGCGCCTTGGTCGCGTAGCCCACCGCCTTGAGATAACGCTCGTCGAGATGCTCGAGCCCGGCCAGCGTGGCGCCGGGATGCGCGTCGAGATAGCGCTTGATTTCGACGATGGAAGGCACGGCCTCGCGCACCTCGCCGAAGAATTCGAGGCACACCGTGCGGATCGCGGGCGGCATCCTGTGCAGGATGAATGTCGCCTGGGTGATGATGCCGTCACAGCCTTCCTTCTGCACGCCCGGCAGACCTGACAGAAACTTGTCGGTGACATCCTTGCCGAGCCCGGCTTTACGGAATCGCGATCCCGGTATTGCGAGAATCTCCGGCTCGCCGCGCGGCGTTTTGCCGTCGATCGCATAGCGCGTGATGCGGAAGCGCGCGACCGCTGCGTCGTGTATCTTGCCGAGGTTGTGATCGAGGCGCTCGACCAGCATCCACTCGGCGTCGGGCGTGACCATTTTCCAGGAAGCGAGGTTGTCGAGCGCGGTGCCCCACAGCACCGCCTTCTTGCCGCCGGCGTTCATGGCGACATTGCCGCCGATGCAGGAAGCGTCGGCCGAAGTCGGGTCGCAGGCAAAGACCAGTCCGGCCGCCTCGGCGGCTTCCATCGCGCGCCGCGTCACCACGCCCGCGCCGCAACGCAGCGTCGCCACGGGTGTGTCGAGACCGGGCAGCGTCACGCGTTCGATGGCGCCGAGATCGTCGAGCTTCTCGGTGTTGATCACCGCCGAGAGCCGGGTGAGCGGGATGGCGCCGCCGGTGTAACCGGTGCCGCCGCCGCGCGGGATGATGGTGAGCCCGAGTTCGATGCACGCCTTGACGATGAACGCGACCTCCTGCTCGGTATCGGGATGGATCACGACGAAGGGATATTCGACGCGCCAGTCGGTGGCGTCGGTCACGTGCGACACGCGCGCCAGCCCGTCGAACCGGATGTTGTCGCGGCGGGTGACGCGCGCGAGCCGGCTCAGCACCCTACGGCGCAGCTTGAGGGTTTCCTCGAATTCGGATTCGAACGCGGCGACCGCGGCATGCGCGGCGGCGAGCAACCGGGTGACCCTCTCGTCGCGATTCTGGCGGCGCGCCTCGATTTCGTGAAGCCGGTCGCGCATGCCGGCGATCAGCGCCGCGCGCCGCTTGCGGTTGGCGAGCAGGTCGTCCTCGATGTACGGATTGCGCGATACCACCCAGATGTCGCCCAGCACCTCGTAGAGCATCTTCGCCGAACGGCCGGTGCGGCGCTGGTTCCGGAGTTCGTTGAGAACGTCCCACAGCGGCGCGCCCAGCAGCCGGATCACGATCTCGCGGTCGGAGAAAGAGGTATAGTTGTAGGGAATTTCCCGCAGGCGGGCTGTCATTTCAGTTCCTGATCAGCGCTGATCTTCAGCTAAAGTTTACCGACGATGTATTCCTTCCCCTTCAGGAGGAAGGTTGGATTTACCGATGATGTATTCCTTCCCCTTCAGGGGGAAGGTTGGGATGGGGGTGGGGTAAATCGGTGGCAATCGACCCCATCCCCACCTTAATCCTCCCCTTGAAGGGGAGGAAACGACCCCATCCCCACCTTAATCCTCCCCTTGAAGGGGAGGAAACCCGCCTTTTCAGACTGGCTGAATCTCAGCGCTAATCAGGTTTCAGTTTGATCAACGCAGACAAGGATTTGATTCTACTGCATCGCGGCGAGCGATACATCCACATGGCGGGCAGGGGCAACGCCGCCGCCGCGACATGCCGCTGCTCACACCGTAATTGCGGCGACGACCCAATACCGCGCGAATTTGCCGATGGCGATGAACAGTGCGGACAGCGAGGGATTGAGCCGCAGCCAGCCCGCGGCGACGCATAGCGGGTCGCCGATGACCGGCACCCATGCCAGCAGCAAGATCGGGCTGCCGTACTTCCGTACTTTGGCCAGGCCCTTGACAGGTCTGGTTTGCGGGATGATGCGGCCGATCAGGTATGAAGACATGCCGCCCAGCGTGTTGCCCAGCGTCGCCACGGCAAGCGCCGGCCAGAATTGTCCGGGATGCAGCTTCAGCACGCCGAACAGTACCGCCTCGGAGCCGCCCGGCAACAGTGTGGCGGCGAGGAAGCTGCTGGTGAACAGCGCCCACAAGCTCAGGGTTTCATTCACGGCGGGGTACGGGGTCGTTTGCGGAGCACGCAATCCAATCGGAGGCGTCAGGCATGGGATTTGGGGTAAACTACAGGTTTATCTTGAGCCCGCGGGCAGTTGCGGCCCGATGATCGCCAGGAACGTTTATTGAGCATCGTATCGTATAAATGGGTACCTCAACGTCGCTGATCAGCGAAGACTACCGCAAGCTGCAGCAGCAGCTGCATCAGAACCCGGACTATGGGGTGGCTTCCGTTCATTATGCGCCACTGGTTGCCGAAGTGCTTGATGCGGTGGGGGCCAATGAACTTCTGGATTATGGCGCGGGCAAAGGCCGGTTGGGCATGACGCTCAAGCAACACATCCAGCGTCCTCTGACCATCCACCATTATGATCCGGCGATTCCGGAGTGGTCGAGCCCGGCAAAGCCATGCGGGTTTGTCGCATGCATAGACGTCCTCGAGCATATCGAGCCGGACCTGCTTGACAACGTGCTGGACGATCTGGCGCGCGTCACGGCCGGTGTCGGCGTATTCACCGTGCATACGGGGCCCGCGGTCAAACTTCTGCCGGACGGCCGCAATGCCCATCTGATCCAGAAGCCGCCGTCATGGTGGCTGCCGAAGTTCATGGCTCGATTCGAGCTGGTGACTTTCAATCGAATGCCGATGGGGTTCTGGATCGCCGTCGAGCGCAAGCCCGCGTGACATAATCGCAACCGCGGTTTCGATATTCTCGGGTTTCAATCTTGAACGACAAGGAAGAATGCAATGGACTACGCTATCGATTTTCCCAAGACCCCTGTTCTGCCCGTGGCCGAAAGCAACAAGCTGTTTCCGGTCGGGCGTATCTACTGCGTGGGCCGCAACTATGCCGAACACGCGCGCGAGATGGGGCATGATCCGAACCGCGAACCGCCGTTTTTCTTCATGAAACCGGCCGATGCCATCGTGCAGAACGGAGCGACCATCCCGTATCCGCAAATGACCAAGGACCTGCACCACGAAATCGAGATGGTGGTCGCCATCGGCAAGGGCGGCGCCGATATCCCGGTGGAAAAGGCGCTCGATCACGTGTTCGGCTACGGCGTCGGGCTCGACATGACGCGCCGCGACCTCCAGGGCGAGGCGAAAAAAATGGGGCGGCCGTGGGAGATGGGCAAGGCGTTCGACCATTCGGCGCCGTGCACCGCGCT
>JAIESJ010000010.1 GCA_019746155.1 Burkholderiales bacterium | reverse complement strand
GCCGGGCAGTACCCGTTTGCGGCACAGGCAGAATACCGGATGCGGCTGGTTTCCGGTTTTGGCGACGGCGACCTCGGCGCCGTGCTGCGCCACTGCCGAATATAAACGCGCGATAAGATCGTGCGGCAGGAAAGGGGAGTCGCACGGCACGGTGGCGACAAGGTCGTGGCGCGCTTCGACGAGCCCGCGCTGCAGGCCGGCCAGAGGGCCTGCGAATCCGCCGATCCTGTCGGGAATGACGCGATAACCGAATCCGGCATAAGTTCCGAGATTCTGGTTGGCGTTGACCAGGACTTCGTCCACTTGCGGCGCGAAACGCTCGATTACCCATTGCACCATCGGCCTGCCGCGCAGCACCCGGAGTCCCTTGTCGACGCCGCCCATGCGCCGGCCCTGGCCGCCAGCCAAAATCACCCCGGTGATCTTGACTGTAACGGAATTCATTTTTCGGGTTTCAGGATTTGCCGAATTTCCCCGCATGGCGATGATCTGGAAGCTTGTGACCGTTATTCGAAAAGCAGCTCACGCCAACATGGTTGGCGTGAGCTGCTTTTCGAATCGGTGCTTGCCGGTGAACAGGAGATAATGCTTGTTCACGGCACGGCCGATCATGGTGATGCCGGTTTTTCTGGCGATCTCGTAGCCCATTTGCGTGAGCCCTGAACGTGACACCAGGAAGGGTATCTGCATCTGTGCCGCCTTGATCACCATTTCGGAGGTGAGCCGGCCGGTGGTGTAGAAGATCTTGTCCGAACCGTCGATGCGGTCGAGCCACATCTGCCCGGCGATGGCGTCGACCGCGTTGTGGCGGCCGACGTCTTCGACGAATGTCAGGATTTCGGCGCCCGCTTTGCTGTTTGCCGCGAGCGCGCAGCCGTGCACGGCTCCCGCGCTCTTGTATATCGTTTCGTGGCGCCGCACGGCATCGAGCAGGGAATAGAGCGCGGCCTCTGTGAGCCGCACGTCGTCGCGCAACTTGATGGTCTCGATTTCCTCCATCAGATCGCCGAACACCGTGCCCTGGCCGCAGCCGGTGGTCACGGTGCGCTTCTTCATTTTTTCCCCGAGTCCCTTGATCGCTTTGCGCGTGGTGACCGCGACCGCCTCCGTTTCCCAGTCGACCTGCACTGCGGCGATGTCCTCGATCGAGCGCACCAGCCTCTGGTTGCGCAGATAGCCGATTGCCAGCGCCTCGGGCGCCTGGCCGAGCGTCATCAGCGTCACGATCTCGCGCTTGTCGATATAGAGCGTCAGCGGATGCTCGCCGGCGATCGGCGTGGGCAGCGCTTCGCCGCGCTCGTTGAGGGCTTCGACCTCGAAGGTAAGCGGGCGGCTGGCCTGGGTGATCTTGGGGCGGTGCATATCAAGGATGAAGGCGGAAGGATGAAGGCGGAAGTGCTGTCCGCAAGTAATTCACTTCATCCCTCATCCTTTAAGGCGGAGTTAGCCGCCGATATACGACATCTCGATTTTCTCGAGTTTTGCCGTCTGTGCGGTGCGGATTTCCGAATAGCGGTCGCTGCGTCTGCTCCAGATCGCGGCTATCGCGTCGTGGATGTCGCGATCCGTCGCGCCGCTGCGCAACAGTCCGCGCAGATCGTGTCCTGTGGTCGCGAACAGGCAGGTATAAAGCTTGCCTTCGGTGGAAATGCGCGCCCTCGTGCAATCGCGGCAGAATGCCTGGGTGACCGAAGCGATGACGCCAATTTCGCCCGAGCCGTCCTTGTAGCGCCAACGCTCGGCGACTTCGCCGCGGTAATTGGGGTCGGCAGGCTCGAGCGGCATTTCGGCGTCGATCATGCTGATGATCTCGCGGGCGGTGACGACATCGTCCATGCGCCAGCCGTTGGTATGGCCGACGTCCATGTATTCGATGAAGCGCAGGATATGGCCCGACTGTTTGAAGTAGCGTGCCATGGGCAGGATGCTGTCCTCGTTCATGCCGCGCTTGACCACCATGTTGATCTTGATCGGCGCGAGCCCCGCTGCCGCTGCCGCGTCGATGCCTTCGAGTACCCTTGTTACCGGAAAGTCGACGTCGTTCATGCGCTTGAAAACAGCATCGTCGAGCGAATCGAGACTGACGGTCACGCGCCTGAGTCCTGCATCCCGCAGCGCACGCGCTTTTTTCTGCAGCGGCGAGCCGTTGGTGGTGAGCGTGAGGTCAAGGCCGAGGGGGGCGAGCATGGCGATCAGCTGCTCGATATTGCGCCGGACCAGCGGTTCGCCGCCGGTGAGCCGGATTTTCTCGATGCCGTGTTCCCTGAAAATGCGGGCGAGGCGTGCGATTTCCTCGAAGCTCAGCAATTCCTTCCTTTCGAGAAACTGGTAATCATTGCCGAACACTTCTTTCGGCATGCAATAGACGCAGCGGAAGTTGCAGCGATCGGTGACCGAGATGCGCAGGTCGCGCAGCGGACGTCCCAGCTTGTCACGGGACAGGGCTGAAGACCGGGGCGCAGCGTCGATCAGGCGCGGTTCGCTCATGTGGATTCTTGCGGCTGAATGCAGCCGGGCAGTTCCTGGATTATGGCAAAAGACGCTCCGTGGACGCAAGGAAAACACTATCTCCAAATCAGGTATTCGGCCCGCTGCAGTGTTGAATGTGCGGGGCGTCTGGCGCACAATCGGGTCTATGTCCAACGAACCAGCAATGACTGCGTCGGCTTGCCCGGTGGCGGTGATCATGGAGCGCAGTGCGCTTGCCAGCCGCTGGGCCACGGAAAAATGGGAAGCCAAGGGCGTAGTGCGCGACACCGCTCCTCAGGGAACCGCGGCCCATGTCATCGTCCGGCAGGAAAAGCTGACGCAGGTGCTGTTTCCCGGGCATGTCATCCGACTGCAGCGCGACGAAGCCGAAGGCTATTATTTGAACATCACTTCGCCGCAGCCTAAGGTGTTCATCCTGTGGCGCATGCACGACGATGTCGCGCGGCCGATGTTTGTTACGGTCAGCTATAACGAAGGAACGCGCTGGGCGGATAGCGGCGAGAACGTCGATGGCGTACCGTTGCCGGCCGAACTGCTGCCGTGGATCGGCGAGTTTGTCGCGCAGCACTACAGGCCGGAACCTGGAAAGCAGAAGCGTTACGCGAGCAACAAGGACAAGGGCCGCATGGGCGGGTTTTGATGGCGCAATGAGTGAAGACAAAGCAAAGAGCAGGGAGGCGTTCCTGTCGCGCTGGTCGCGTCTGAAACAGGAGGCCGGCAACGCGCCTCCGGCAGAGCGGCAGCCGGCGCCACCCGAGGCTGATCCCAAGGCGCCGCCTCCTGAGTTGCCGCCGCTCGACAAGCTGACGGCGGATTCCGATTTCCGCGGCTTTTTTCATCCCGAGGTGGACGAGAACCTGAGGCAGGCGGCACTCAAGAAATT
>JAIESJ010000229.1 GCA_019746155.1 Burkholderiales bacterium | reverse complement strand
AATATCGAGAAAGATTGGAAGATGCCACCGATTACATGGAAGCAGGCCGTCAACCAGTTCGCCATCCTGTTCGGCGAGCGCTTCACGAACGGCTTGCACTGAGATTTTTTAAACCGACCTCAGCACACAAAACTTCGGACACCTCCAGGAAGTCGCAATGGAACTTTCTTCATAGTCCGATGATCACACTGTCAACCGCGAGAGATCGGCATTCGTTGAACGACCATCTCGCACGCAGGTTGCGCTGGCATTCAGCGAAGACTTCATTGGGCGCACCTGCACGATCTTGAATCTCGTTGGCTGTGTCAGCCCGCTTGATGCCCGTTACGCATCGCCCTTCGCTCGCAAGAGCGCCGAAACCGGCCTCATCTCCTGAAAGCCGGTGGCCGCAAGGCTCGGAGGTATCCGTAAGCAGCCGCCCCTCGGGGCATTCAGTCATGCGCATGGCGCGATAGCTCGCGTTCCTGCCGCAGTGCGTTAGTCGCGCCAGCAAGCGGAATTCCGTTTGCGTCGGCGTCCACCTCGAACGGGGTTTCTCTCCGTTCTCACAGTCTGTACCGCTGCCCCTGCTGACCGCCTGGTGCGCCAACTGTGCGCCCATGCGCAAGGCTCAAGGGCAGACTCGTGCTCGCACACCGCGACGGCCTCGGCCGCCGCGATCCCTGCGCCAACATTGGTCCGCACTCCTGCGGCAACCCGTGGCTGCGCCAGCCGGCGTCGTCACTGGCGGCTTGCTGCTAGTGACGACGCGCCATATGCCTCAGTCGTCAACGAGTTACAGGGTGCTGGCGCAAGTGACGACCCCTCGTGATGTGCCCTTCTGGCGCATCACATCGTAACAACCGCGCAATGCGGTTCGTCCATCCGCCCGTTCCCGACGGGCGTCGTTTGTCTCGCGCGCAACTCGCGCACCCGAGCAAAGGGTCATCGATCGGCGGGCTCGCTTCACGATCAGCCAGGAGCTGGGCCACGGTCGCGAAAGCGTCGCATCGGTCTATCTTGGCCGATAGCGAATTCTTTCGGCGGCAATCGAACTCGAACGACGAGGCTGTTAGCAGTGCTGACACGCGGCATCGACGTGAAATTGGAACGACCGGCATGCGCACACACCTGATCACGCCCGCGAACGGCGGCGATCGCGAATCGGAGGTGCTGACCTTCAGCGCGCTGCTTATGCTGCTGGGGAGGCGGTCCCGACAGTCGATCTACGATCTGATGCGGCGTGACCCTTCGTTCCCTCGACCGCGCCAGCTCGGCAGTGAGTTCTCGATTGGCTGGCCGCGAGGTGAAGTCATGCAGTGGTTGCATCCCGGCCGCTCGTCGAGCTGAACGGGCTCGATGCAATAGAACGGAGACGGCGGGCGCGTGGCACCAAACCAAACGCGCCCACGACAGAGCGACACGGATGACGCGAGCCCGGAATCCTTCCGTTCGGTGTAGGTTTCAGTATAGGTCGCCGGACAGCGCCCCTGAAAACCCAATGGCGGCGCGGGCTTTACGCCCATGCATCATGGGGGTGTGCTTGGCGGGAGGCTGTTCCATCGGAGTGCGCGGATCAAGGAGCGTATTTTGACATGATTCCAGACAGTGCCGACGTTCCCGGGCAGCTATCGCATCCAGACAGCATCGTTCTTGCCTGCGGTGTGTAAGGTGAGGCCCGGTTCGCAGATCCCGGTGGAGTTTTTTTTGTTTTTCAATAAAATCAGGCATGATATATTGGAAGCCGGGTTCAATCTCGAGGGCAAACCGTGATTACTCAATGCCGGCGGAATTCATGCGTTCCTGAAAATGCAAGTCATCGTTCTTGGAGCCGGTGTCGTCGGCGTTGCCAGCGCGTGGTACCTGCGCCGGGCGGGCCACGACGTCACGGTGGTGGACCGGCAGCCTGCACCGGGCCTTGAAACCAGTTTTGCCAACGGCGGACAGATCTCGGTTTCCCATGCCGAGCCGTGGGCCAATCCGGCGGCGCCGCTGCAGATCCTCAAGTGGCTGGGCAGGCAGGATGCGCCGCTGCTGTTCCGTCCGCACGCCGATCTTGCCCAGTGGCTGTGGGGCGCGCGCTTTCTGTTCGAATGCCTGCCGCACCGGGCGCGTGACAACGCGCGCCAGATCCTGTCGCTCGCGCTCTACAGCGTCGATGCGCTGCGGGCGCTGCGGCGCGAAACCGGCATCGCCTACGACGAGCTGGCGCGCGGCATCCTGAGCTTTTATACCGACCAGCGGGAATTCGAGCGCGCTGCCGCGCTTGTGGATTCGATGCGCTCATGGGGTTGCGCGCGCGAAGTCAAGACCGCGGCGGAATGCGTGACGATCGAACCGGCACTGCGCTCGGCCCAATCGCGTCTGGTGGGCGGCATATTTTCTCCCGGTGACGAATCGGGCGATGCCCACGCATTTACCCGGAGGCTTTCCGCGATGTGCCAGGAACGCGGCGTGGCATTCCGCTTCTCGTGCACGGTGCGGCGACTGCATGAAACAGGCGGGCGCATCGCCGGCGTCGAGGTCGCCGGACCGCAGGGTAGCGTGGAAACGTTGCATGCGGACGCGTATGTCGTCGCGCTCGGCAGCTACAGCGCGCCGCTGCTGCGCGGAATCGGCCTCTCGATCCCGGTGTATCCGGTCAAGGGTTACTCGGTAACGTTGCCGGTGGGGCCGCAGCACGATGCGCCCACCGTAAGTCTGACCGACGAGGCCCGCAAGCTGGTGTTCTCGCGTCTGGGCGGGCGGTTGCGCATCGCCGGCACGGCGGAACTTGCGGGCTATGATACGGAAATCAACCGCCTGCGATGCGAAGCGATCATGAAGCGTGTATTCGAGCTCTTTCCCAATCCGGGGCACCGTGGCCGCGCCGAATTCTGGACGGGTTTGCGGCCGGCGACACCGGGCAATGTGCCGCTGATCGGAGGCACGCGTTATCCGAACCTGTTCCTGAATACCGGGCACGGCACGCTGGGCTGGACACTGGCGTGCGGCTCGGGCCGGGCGGTTGCCGATATCGTGAGCGGTGTCCAACCCCAAGTCGATTTCCGGTTTCTATAACAAATCAACTTGATGACATGTGCGTCATACGGAAATGTAGGCAAGCAGCCTGGCATAGCTTTCCAGACCAACATTTTGGCGCCGAACGCAGCAGTCGAAGCCGCGAGGGCGGGAGAGCAAGGCCGCGGTTTTGCGGTTACGGCGTTGCCGGAGCGAGCGCAGCTTTGGGGCGGGAGCGGTGGCCCCCAAGGCGTGCGCTATCGCTGTTTCAGCGCGGGCGTCAGGTGCGGCGAGAGCAGTTGAATGATCTGGGCGAAAACGGCGGGGCAGCCGTTGCGC
>JAIESJ010000214.1 GCA_019746155.1 Burkholderiales bacterium | reverse complement strand
CCGACGGTATGGCCCATGAACCAGCCGCCGAACGAGTGCCATGAGACCGGGATTTCCCGCGTCATCAGTTCGTGCAGCGTGGGTGTGGTCACGTAGATGTTGCCCATCAGCACGAGCTGCGAGACCTCGATCAGCCGCGCGGTCTGCACGACCTTGTCCTCGACCGAGATTTCCAGGGTTTCGCCTTTCTTCGCGACCTTGGCGCTGCGGGCCTGCACGTAGACGGGCAGCGCGTCTTCACGGGCGACCGCGAGCGGGCGCGGCGGCGTCTGCTCCTTCTTCAGAAAATTCACTTCGTCGGGCAGGCAGATGCCGGCGAGCGAGCAGCGCGGACATTTCGGGCTGTCCTCCAGCGGCGGCGGAATGCGGCCGCCGGCGGCGATCAGACGCAGCCCGTCGATCGCGTTCCTGGTCAGCGCGCGCAGTTCATCGTCGAAAGCGATGCGCACCCGCTCGCGGCCCTCGGCGAAATAGAGCACGCCTTCGTCGCAGCGGTAGCCGTGCTCTTCGAGGATGAGCCCCTGCACGCAAAGCTGCACGCGCTCCGGTTCGTAGGCGCCTTGGGGAACGTGGGGACGCTTGCCGCGCTTGTAATCCACCGGCGTGACGCGGTCGCCTTCGCCTTCGACGAGATCCATTTTGGCGATGAGCCCCAGCCGGTTGGAGGACAGCGTGATCGACCGCGCGTGGATGCGCTCGCCCGCCTCGGCCTCGGCAGGGTCCGGTAAATCGCCACCCGGCTTGTCCACGCGGCGGTGGGCGTGCCGACCTTCGACCGTATCGGACGATTCCGCCCACTCGCCCTGCACCCATTCGAGATAAGCCAGGCGAGGGCAATACTGGTATTCGTTGACCATGCGCGCGGGCAGCAGCGGCAGGTCGCCGGACAGTTCGGGAAACGGAAGCGGCAGCTCCTTCTGGGCATCGTCCATCGCCTTCCTCCTTATGTTTATAAAAAGTCATTATTAATCAAAGGCATACAGTTTCGCGCCGGCGGGGTGGCGCTGTCAAGGCCGTCGGCGCGCATGTCGCCGCGACCGGATTCCGGATTGGACGAGGATGTAATCCGGACTGGACGAAGATATAATCCGGATTGGACGATACCGGAATCCGACATGGCTGAATCGGGAACGCTTTTCAAACGACACGCCGCCGGACAGGTGGCGGCCGCGCTCAAAGATACGCCGGTCGTCATGATCAACGGCCCGCGCCAGTGCGGCAAGACCACGCTTGCGCGCGGGTTCGCCGGCAAGGGCCGTGCTTACCTCACCATGGACGACGATACGGTGCTCGAGGCCGCGCGCAGCGATCCGGCGGGGCTGGTGCGCGGCCTCGACTGCGCCATCATCGACGAGGTGCAGCGGGCGCCGGAACTCCTGCGCGCCATCAAGCGGGCGGTTGACGATGACCGCCGTCCCGGCCGTTTTCTGCTCACGGGATCAGCCAACGTGCTGACCCTGCCGCATGTCTCCGAAAGCCTCGCCGGGCGCATGGAAGTGATCAGTCTGCTGCCGCTTTCGATGACCGAAGTGCGGGGCGCAAAACCGGCTTTTCTCGAAAGCGCATTCGAAGGCAGGGTCGCTACCGCGCCGGAAACCGTTGTCGGGGATGATCTCGTCGACGCCGTGGCGACCGGAGGTTATCCCGGGATGCTCCAGCGCAGGGATCGCAAACGGCGCCAGGCGTGGGCGCGCGACTACGTGAAAGCCATCGTGCGGCGGGACGTGCGCGACATCGCGGATGTGGAACGGCTGGACCGGCTGCCGCGCCTGCTTCAGGTGCTGGCGCATTATTCCGGCCGGCTCGTCAACTTCGCGCAGGCGGGCGGCAGGATCGCATTGGACGACAAGACCACGCGCAAATATGTCACCATTCTCGAACAACTGTTCCTCGTGCGCCGCGTTGAGCCGTGGTTTCGCAATCGCCTCAAGCGCATGATCAAAACGTCCCGGCTGCATTTCCTCGATTCCGGCTTGCTCGCCGCCGTGATCGGGGCAACTCCGGAACGGATAGCCGGAGACCGCGCGCTACTGGGGCCGCTGCTGGAGACCTTTGTTTTTTCCGAAATCCTGAAACAGGCGGGGTGGCTCGACAAGGCATGCATGCTGTATCACTACCGGGACAAGGATCAGGACGAAGTTGACATCGTCACGCAGAACGACAGCGGCGAGCTGGTCGGAATCGAAGTCAAGGCTTCCGCCACGGTCAGTGCCAGCGACTTCAGGGGGCTCAAGAAACTTGCAGGCGCCTGCGGCAAGGATTTCAAGCTCGGCGTTGTGCTCTATGACGGTGACGCCACCGTTCCTTTCGGCGACAGGCTGTTCGCGGCCCCGGTTTCCTGCCTGTGGGGATGAGCCGTTTGCCCACTTTTTTTGCCACCTTGATCCAGAGATCGATCGCCGTATGCAACTCTTTGATTGCCTCGGCCTCGGTCTTGCCCTACGCCGAAGCGCCTGACAACTCGGGAAACGGAAGCGGCGGTTCCTTCTGAGCATCGTCCATCGCCTTTTCCCCTTGCGCTTATTAAAAATCGTTATTAATCAATAAGATATAGTTTTACCCTGACGGACGGCATTGTCAAGGCATGAACATTGCCGCAGCTCCATATTGCTACAAAGTGCTACGAACGCTACAATTTAATCCATGAACAGAATCATTACCCAGCGGGAGTTGCGCAACGAATCCGCGGCGGTACTCCGGGAAGTACAGGCGGGGCAGACCCTCATCGTGACCCGCAATGGAGTGCCGGTTGCCGAGCTCCGGCCGATTCAGCCGCGCCGGTTCGTCCCGCGGGCGGTCATTGCCGAGGCCGCCGCGCGGGCGCCCCGGATCGATGCCGACCGTTTCCGAGCCGATCTGGATACCGTGATCGACCAGTCCGTCGATGGCTGAACCGACCCGGGGTCTGCTGGATACGTCGGTGGTGATCGACCACGACATCCTGGATTCGGCGCTGCTTCCGGACGAATCCGCTATTTCCGCCGTGACACTGGCGGAACTCGCCGCCGGCCCCCACGCCACCCATGACGAACAGGAACGCGCGCGCCGCCAGGACCGGTTGCAATGGGCCGCGGCAACCTGGGACGCACTGCCCTTTAATGTCGACGCCGCCCGCATGTACGGCCGGATGTTCGCGGCCACCCGGGCAACAGGACAGTCCAGCCGCGCGCGCCTGGCGGACCTGCTGATCGCCTCCACCGCGGCCGCCCACGGCTTGCCGCTTTACACCCGCAACCCTTCCGACTTCACCGCCATCGAGCGACTGGTGAAGGTTATCGCTCTCTGAATATCTCCGGATGTCGTGATGGAGAACC
>JAIESJ010000061.1 GCA_019746155.1 Burkholderiales bacterium | reverse complement strand
GCTGGCCCAGGTCGATTACTCGCTATCGCAAGCGCGCATGCGGGAAACCATCGCCGCCAACGAACTTACCCAGAACTTTCCCGGCGTTCCGCTGCCGGCCCGGCCGGTGCTGTTGGAACCCCAACCGGTAACACAGCCGCTCGACTACTGGCGCGGGCGCATCCTGGAACGCAATTACGAACTGGCCGTGGCCCGTGCGGAGGTGAAGCGCCGACAGCTGCTGCTCACACGCACACAAACTGACCAGACGCCCGATCCCACCGTCGGGGTGCGCTACGCATCGGAGCGCAGCGGGTCCGAGCGCATTGTCGGACTGGTATTCAGTATTCCGCTGCCCGGTGCGGCCCGCTACGCCGCCAGCGACGGCGCAAGTGCCCAGGCTGAAATCGCGGCACAACGCGAAGTGTCGGTACTGCGCAAGATCAGCGCGGAGATCGCGAGCACTTACACTGCCGCGACTTCGGCATATGAGTCCTGGTCGCGCGCTCGGCATGCGGCCGATGGGCTGAAACGCAGCGCCGATCTCGCCTGGCGCGCCTACGAGCTCGGTGAATCGAACCTCGCCGAAGTGCTCGCCGCGCGCCGCCTCGCCATCGAGTCAAACCTCACCGCCACGGTTGCCCAGCTCGACGCCGCTGAAAGCCGCTACCGGCTCATGCTTAACGCGCATCTTTTGTGGCCGCTCGACACCGACGCCGATGAGCAGCATGACACCGGGCAGACCGCCACACCCCCCTGACAATATAGGATAGACCATGAAATATCCGCGACTGATCCGCTGGCTCCATTTCCTGCTTTCACTCGGCATCACTCTCTAACTAACGGATCGCCGTTGCTCGACGCTTCGGAGACAGGCTGCTTAAAAAAGAAGCTTTGTGTGTCGCAACGCCGTGTCGGCCGGAACAAATGTCATTTGCAAGGCGTTGTTTTCGCCTCGTTCTTGGGGTTTTTTCATTTTAGGCGCTTGTCGGGGCTAAGTCCGACAAACTCCTAACGCCGCACACTCAATATTTCTAGGATTTTCTGATACGCTTTCACTTTACCGACATACATGCCAAGCGAGGCCCTCATGGCTGGAAGCCAGAAAGAAAGATCCTCTGATCCGAAAATGGATCCCGCGGCGCTTTACCGCGAGGAAATCTACACCGACCGCCAGGTCGGCACCATCCGCACCCTCGTTCCGGTAAAGAGCGATGGTTCGCCGGACCCGGGGCGCAAAACCGTCTATGCGGGCGAGACCCAGATCCTCACCAATGCCGGACCGCTGCCCATCAATTTCGAAATCGATGCCCAATCGCTGGAAGAAGCGGCACAGAAGTTCGCCGGTGCAGCCAAGGAAGCGATCGAACGCGCGGTCAGGGAGCTTCAGGAATTGCGCCGCCAGGCCGCCTCCTCGATCGTCGTTCCGCAGGGAGGTATGGGAGGATTGGGACCCGGTGGAATACCTGGCGGCGGGAAGATTCAGATGCCCTGACCCGGCTCGGGCAAATTGCGTTTGCAAATCAAACCGGCCAGAATCATATCTCCAGGGTGTGCATAGGCGGATAGCCATTACTGAGACTGAGGGCACCGCCAAATAGTGCGTAGTTGTAGTCGGCAATGGCCCCACGACACGTGAGCGGAACGCCCGGGAGCGGGGGCTTGCGCGCGCTTCCCGCAGGCGGCCGGCTTCGCCGGTAACGGGTCCGCGCGCTTCTGCCGACACCCCGGCGGGAAGGGATTCCCGCGCTGCGACCCGCGCATAATTTCGTGGCCGGATCAGTAACAACGACGGAGGATCAGATGAAGACTACCCGGTTGTCATCGCTCGCGCTGATTTTCGCTACATTCGCTTACGCCCTTCCCGCTGCGCCGGCCGAGCCGGCGAAGGACTATCCCAGCCGGCCGATACGATTGATCGTGCCGAATGCGCCGGGCAGCTCGGTCGACACCTTGAGCCGTATCGTCGCCAACAAGCTGGGTGAGCTAATAGGCCAGCAGATCGTGGTGGACAACCGCGCCGGCGCCGGCGGCATCATCGGCATGGAAATCGCCAAAGCCGCCACCCCGGACGGTTACACGCTGATCGCCGCCACCACGGCGGCCTCGACCATTGCCGTGCTACTCCAGAAGAAGCCTACCTTCGACCCGGTGAAGGATTACGACTACGTCACGCAGTTCGCGGTGACGCCCAACGTGCTGGTGGTCAATCCCTCGCTGCCGGTCAAGTCGGTGAAAGAGCTGATCGACTACTCCAAGAGCAAGCAGGGCCAGGTCAACATGGCCTCCGCCGGCGCCGGCTCGCAAAGCCATCTTTCCGGCGCGTACTTCCTGCAGGCCGGCGATTTCCAGTCGCTGCACGTGCCGTACAAGGGTGGCGGCGCTTCGGTCGCCTCGGTCATCGCCGGCGAATCGCATTGGACCCTCACGCCCGCGCCGGCGGTGATGACGCACGTCAACGCCGGGCGGCTGCGCGCGCTGGGCCACAGCCTGCCCCAGCGCTCGCCGCTGTTGGGCGACATTCCACCGATCGCCGAAACCATCCCGGGCTTCGATTACAGCGGGTGGCAGGGCTTCTTCGTGCCGAAGGGTACGCCGCAGCCGATCATCGAGAAGTTGCGGGCGGCGGTGGTGAAGACCGTGAATCTGCCCGAAGTGAAGAACGCGCTCGCCGTTCAGGCGACGGAGGTCGTCACCGGAACATCTGAAGAATTCCGCAAGGTGGTACGGGACTCACTCGCCAAGAACGCCAAGGTAGTGAAGGCGGTCGGGTTGAAAATCGAATAGCCGGTTCATCGGGATCGGGGCAGGGTGTCTTGATGCATTGCTTCAATATCGCAAACAAGAGGAGATATGCATGATTACGAACGATCGTGGGCTGTCTGACGAGCAGCGCATGATGCGCGACGCCTGTCGCGCCTTCGTGAACGACTTTGTCACGCCGTTCGTCCGCAAGAACTGGCAGCGCGAGTGGATCATGACGCCGGAGGACCGCCTGCCGCGCGAGATCCTCGAGCAGGCCCACAAGATCGGTATCCGCACCCTCGGCGTGCCCGAGGAATTCGGCGGCACGCCGATCGATCCCAGGAGCGAGGTGCAAACCTTCGCCATGATCTCGGAGGAAATCTCGCGCGGCGACGCGGGCCTCTCCGACAAGCTCGTGCAGATCTGGAAGGTCTCGGTGCTGCTGCGCAACGTCGCGCCGCGTCACCTCCAGGAGTACTGGTTTCCGCGCATAGCCGAGGACCCCACCTTCCTGCTCGCGCACTGCCTCACTGAGCCGCGCGGCGCCTCC
>JAIESJ010000081.1 GCA_019746155.1 Burkholderiales bacterium | reverse complement strand
AGGGCGAACAGCCGCAGTAACAGGCGTGTCTAGAGAAGGAACGGCCGGATCGCTGCCGACAGAGTATTTACCTCGAGCGGATCGCCACAAGGCAGTGCCTGGCCGGCGTAAAACGGGAAGGTGACGCGGCAAGCGGGGAGGGCGTGATCCCGGAGCAAAATCACTGTATATGATGAATTCAAACGATAAGGATCGACATGAATCTTCAATCTGAGGCGATGGACTTGAACCTTATTCTGGACTCGAAAGGACATGGAGGCAATGATATGTTTAAAGGCATTCTCCGGGTGGGAGCTGGCGCAAAGCGTCGTGGCGTCGTGCTGCTCCATGGCCGCAATGCCCATCCGGACGGGGCCGTGGTGGGTCATATGCGTAAGAGTCTGCACGGGCTGGGATACGCCACTCTCTCCATCGAGAATCCCGTTCCGAAAGAGAGCGATGAGTTTCCCGATTATGTTGCGGATATCCAGGGGGAGAATTATGTATTCCCCGAGGCGTACGCCCGCATCCGGGCTTCGATTTCCGAGCTGAAGAAGCGAGGCTTGGGCGAGATAGTTCTGCTTGGATTCAGTATGGGCGCGAGAATGCAGGCGGCCTACCTTGCCCGGAATGAGGCATCGGCGCTGCCGGTCTTGGGGCTGGTGGCTTTGAGCGGGGGGGTAAATGGTGTTCCTCCCCTTAATATTGCATCTTCCTTGGGAAAAGTTGCCGTTCCGGTCCTGGATGTATGTGGTGGAGGCGATGCAGACGTGGCATCAACAGCTGAAATGCGCAAGACGGCATATGAATCCGGAAACGGAAAATCCTATACGCAGGTCGTCATCAAAGGATCGGCGCCGCATAATTTCAGCGGCCGTGAGGACGAACTCCAGGAATGCGTCCATAAATGGATGGTGGCTATAGCGCCTGCATGAGAGCACAACCGGAGTTATGGTCAGGATCTGTGCGGACAGCTTGACCAGGCGGTGAACCGCCTGGGGGACTGAACCCGCGGCGTTTGCGGCGCTTTGTCGTTCGGAGACCCGCAACGGACTCTTTTAGCCTGTACCTTTCGTTATTCCTGCATTGATTCCATCCGCCTGCGCTTTTGCCCCCTTGCAAGAGCCCGGCTTGAACCAGGGTGGATTATCCGCTTTCCATACCTTGTCCTTTTGTCTTTCAGTTTGCCCCGTGTTTTTTGTGGTAATGTTTTTCTCTCTTCCTGGTGTTACCTTGCGTTCATGCTGTTAGGCCCTTGTGGTGAATAAGAAGACATTGCCGCTGGCGCAGCGCATGCGCGATATCGAGCCGTTCCATGTCATGGCGCTGCTGGCGCGCGCCCGCGAGCTGGAAAGCGCGGGGCGGTCGATCGTGCACATGGAAATCGGCGAGCCCGATTTCCCGACGCCGGCGCCGATCTGCGAAGCCGGCATGCGCGCATTGGAGAAGGGCGAACTGTTCTACACGCCTGCCCTCGGCCTGCCGCAACTGCGCGAAGCGATCGCCGCGTTCTACCGGTCACGCTACGGCGTTGACGTTCCCGCCTCGCGCATCATCGTCACGTCCGGCGCGTCGGGTGCGCTGCTGCTCGCCGTCGCGGCGCTGGTTGATCCCGGCGACCAGGTCCTGGTGTCCGATCCGGGTTATCCATGCAACCGTCATTTCGTGCGCCTGATGGAAGGCGAGCCGGTCGGTGTTGCGGTCGGCCCCGACAGCCATTACCAGCTGAATCCCGAACTGATCGAACGGCACTGGGGCAGCCGCACCGTCGCGGCGCTCGTCGCCTCGCCGTCCAATCCCACCGGCGCGCTGATTCCGGCGCAACAGCTCGAGGCGATGGCGGAATTTGCGGCGCAGCGCGGCGGCACGCTGATCGTGGACGAGATCTACCACGGGCTGGTCTATGAAGACGACGCCACGACCGCACTGGAGATTTCAGAAAATGTGTTTGTAATTAATAGCTTCTCAAAGTACTTCAACATGACCGGCTGGCGCCTCGGGTGGATGGTGGCGCCCGCGGCCTACGTGCGTGAAATCGACAAGCTCGCGCAGAATATTTATCTTGCGGCGCCGACGCCGTCGCAGTATGCGGCGCTCGCGGCGTTCGAGCCCGGGACGCTGGCGATCCTCGAAGCGCACCGCGAGGAATTCAGGGCGCGGCGCGATTATCTGGTGCCGGCACTGCGCGAACTCGGCTTCGCTATTCCGCACACGCCCGACGGCGCGTTCTACATTTACGCCGGCTGCGGCGCATTGACCCGCGACAGCTTCGCTTTCGCGCATGAGCTGCTGGAGAAAGCGGGCGTGGCGATCACGCCCGGCATCGATTTCGGAAGCCATGCGCCGGAGCGTCACGTGCGCTTCGCCTACACCAGTTCGCTCGACCGCCTGCGCGAGGGGGTGGAACGCATCCGGAAGTTTCTGGTCTAGCCGCTCGTCACAAGGAGGCCGGACGCATCCGCATCGCGTTGGGACTTCGATTTTTTCGGCTTGTCGACAGCGGATACGGAATATCGGTTCGGCGCCGGGTGTTAACCGTTTCACCGGCACCTGCCGTTACTGATCCGGCCACGAAATGGTCGTAGTTGTAGGTCGGCAATCCTTTGCCGACAACCCGGTTACGCACGATTTGGCGGCGCCCTCAGTATCAACATCAACAAGGAGAAATCCATGTCGGTTACACGTCGTGATTTCATCAAGTTTCGCTATATCACCGGCGGCGCGGCGTCGAGCCGGATTGCGATTGTCAACCGTTCCGTGCCGACCGGCGCGCGCAAAGTAGCGGGGACTTTCTTCAGCCACGGACGCGAAGCGCATGGGCTGTGGACGAACCCGGAGAACAGTCTTTTATATATCGCCCACGAGCAAGACGAACTGCCGAATACTCCTGCCGCCGGGCAGACGGTATGCACCGCGTTCGACGTGAGCGATCCATTCAATCCGCGATTTGCTGCGCAGATTCCGCTGGGCGATCTGGAACTGCCCTCGGACAGGCTGCGCAACAAGAAGAGCATCAACCTGGTTTACGTGCGGCCGGGAAGCCGCAGCCAGGCGGCCTGATATTGCGGGAGAGCACTATGCGATTTGTACACGGACTGGCGGCGGCACTGCTGCAGTTTGCCGCAGTGCAGTTTGCCGCGCAGGCGCAGGACGGACCCGGAAGTATAGCGGAAGCGGTTAGAATATCGTTTCGTCGGTTCACCTTTCCCCGGAGTTAGGGCCTGTTAACACAACCGTAGAGCCTCGATGATGAGAGCAAAGCTGATGAACGCGAGGAATACGACATCCAGCT
>JAIESJ010000076.1 GCA_019746155.1 Burkholderiales bacterium | reverse complement strand
AATAATTTTCTTCTTTTTCAGCGCGACGTTCACAGTGGTGAGTAGAAATATATTTCTTGCTTATTTAGATTTCTCTAATATATAAGTCAAGACACGAAGCGTTCGGTTCTTTGCGGAGGTGCGAGCAATGACAAAACAGCCGATCATCCGAGCTTTCTTTGATGAACCTACCAACACGGTAAGTTACTTGGTGGCGGACCCGGCGACGAAGAAGGCGGCCGTCATCGACCCGGTGCTCGATTTCGATCCAAACGACGGAACGGTCGATACGCACTCGGTCGAGGCGATCTTGCGGGCGGCTAACGAGGCCGAGTATTCTATCGAGTGGGTGCTGGAGACCCATGCTCATGCCGATCATCTATCTGGTTCGCCATTTATAAAGGCGAGGACTGGCGCCAGAATCGGAATTGGCGAACACATCAAGGACGTTCAGCGGATTTTTCGGCCCGTCTTCAATGCAACCGACTTGGCGACCGATGGAAGCGACTTCGATCATCTGTTCAGGGATGGCGAGCGATTCGTGATCGGGACCCTGGCGGCCGAGGTTCTCTACACGCCCGGTCACACACCGGCAGACATTTCCTACAGGATTGAGGATGCGGTCTTTGTAGGCGACACACTCTTCATGCCGGATTATGGGACAGCACGGGCAGATTTTCCCGGCGGCGACGCGCACCAACTCTACCGGTCGATCAAGCGATTACAGGCTTTACCACCCGAAACGCGACTTTTCATGTGCCATGACTACAAGGCTCCCGGCCGCGATCAATACGCGTGGGAGACGACCGTCAGAGAACAATGCGAAAAGAACATTCACGTGAGGAAAGGTGTTACGGAGGAAGAGTTCGTTGAGATGCGGTCCAAGCGCGATGCGACGCTCTCCGCGCCACGGCTTCTACTCCCTTCAATTCAGGTCAACATCCGGGCAGGAAAATTCCCGCCCAAGGAAAACAACGGCGTGCGCTATCTCTTGATTCCTGTAAGACCGAAGGGTGGGGCCGAGGCTTACGTGTGATTCCTGATTGGATTGAGTGATGGGTTACGCGGCGCTGGCGCGAGTGGGCTCAAGTGCTCCGTCTCGCAGCGAATAGATATGGTCGAACCGGTCGAAGATTTTCTCATCATGCGTGACTACGATCACGGCGGTGCGGCGCTCCGTGGCCACCTTTCTCAACAGGTCCATAACCGCCCCCGCGCGCGGCGAATCGAGCGCTGCCGTTGGCTCATCTGCCAAAATGATGCGCGGATCATTAGCGAGCGCTCGGGCAATTGCGACTCGTTGCGCTTCCCCGCCTGAAAGCTCACCCGGCATGGCGTCTTGGCGGCGTTCGATGCCCAAATAGGTGAGCAGCTCGAGTGCGCGACCCTTGGCTTGTGCCCGGCCGGCGCCCGCCAGTATGCGAGCTACCGCGATATTCTCCCAGGCATTTAGAAATGGCAGAAGATTGTGGGATTGGAAGATGAAGCCTATCTTCTCCAGCCGCAAACCGCGCAGGTCCGCGCGCAGCCATTTGCCATCATAAACCAATTCGCCGTTGAGGCGCATGACTCCGGAGCTCGGTTCGAGAATGCAGCCGATTACGTTGAGCAACGTACTCTTGCCCGATCCGCTGGGGCCACGCAGGCCGATCACGGTTCCTGGAAAAACATCGAGCGAAACCTCACGAAGCGCGTCGACGCGGGCCGGCCCCTCGCCAAAATGCTTGCTGATCCTTCGGACTTCGACGACAGGTGCCTCGGCCATGGCTACCCCGCGAGTGCTGAAGCAGGGTCAATTCTGAGCGCCGTGCGCACGCCCAGCGCACTAGCAATCAGGCACGCGACAAGCACCACCCCGAAAAGCATCGCCGCGTCCGCAAGCTCCAGAACCACCCGACGCGGGAAATAGCCCTGACCGACATTTATCAACGCAGCACCCGCGACGAAGCTAATTATGCCCATGGCAAGGGCCTGCTGAACGATGAGCCCGACGATACGTCGATCGGGCGCCCCGATCAGCTTCAACGTCGCAATCGCCTTCTTCTTGTCGATTGTCATGGTGTAGATGATGAGGCCGATAATCACTGTGGAAACGGTGAGTAGCAGGGTCGTGAACAAACCAATCTGACGGCGCGCGCGATCGACAACGGAGCGCGCCAGAACGGTTTCCTGGTCTTCCTGGGTTAGCGCCGCGAGATGCTTCCACCGCGTGATGTCCTGCGCGAAGCGCTTTGCGTCCGCCCCGGGCAATAGCCTCACCAGGATTGCGTTAACAGTATCGGTCGCTCCTGCTGTTCCGGAACTGCGTTCGAATTCTCTACGCGCAGCCGCGGGTGCCAGGTCGAATTGCAGCTTCTGAGCGTCTCTCAGCGTGATGAATATGACCGGATCTCCGCCCGAAGCCACAAGGTTACTGGTCAATCCGACTACGGTAAACGTATCGCGCCCGAGCTTGATCTGCTCTCCGAGCCCGAGCCCGGCGCCGCGGTCAGCAACGGCCTCGTAACGGCTGCGAATGATTGGCCGGCCTTCGTCCACAAACCGCGCCTCGCCTGGCCGTGCGATCTGTGCACCGACAACCAGCAGCCGCTTGGTTTGCCCACGATGCTGCGCTTCGACGTTCTGATACGAGACGCCGCCAACTGCGGCAACACCCCATTGCGCGGCAATGGCGATGCGCGTATCCCCGGGGAGTCGTGAAGCTTCGGCGAAGGGACCGCGTGTTCCGCCTTCCACGATCCAGACCTGCCCGCCTGCCGCGCGCACGAGCCCGAGCGATTCCACGATCAGGCCGCGGTAGATTCCGACCATCGCAAGCACAATGCCGAGCAGAAGGCTGAGCCCGAGACACGTCAGCAGGAAGCGCGCGAGATTGTGACTGATATCTTTGAGCGCGAGATTCACTTCATGGCCCGCCGTAACGGCGTGCGGCGCGGCCTTCACGCAAGTCGGTCCGGTCGTCGGCCACCACTTCTCCCCGAACCTCGGAAGTAATCTGGATGCGCCCATCGAGCAGGCGTTCGCCGAGCTGCACAGGCTGCCTGGCGAGCCGGCCATCGTGCAGCGACCAGATCGTGCCCGACCGGCCGCCGTAACCTTCCACAAATCTGAGCGGGACGAACAGACCGCTCGCAGTTGCCTTGACGATCTCGACTTCGGCCTGCTCGCCAAGGTACCGGAGCTGATGCCGTGGATCGCAGGCCCGACAGCGCACATAGACGCGGCGCTCCTCGGTAATACGATCGTTCTCCTGATCGATGCGGACGACTTCCGCCTCAAAAAGGCTATT
>JAIESJ010000283.1 GCA_019746155.1 Burkholderiales bacterium | reverse complement strand
GCCCCTCGATCAGGAACTGGTCTTCGACCGGGTCAGCTTTTCCTATGAGGAGGGAAAACCGATTCTCCGGGAGATCGATTTCACCGTCAAGCCGGGGGAAACCGTCGCCATCGTGGGGCTAGGGACGATAGGGGCTACCGTGGCGCGTTTCTGCCGGGCGCTGGGTATGCACGTCATCGGCGTGCGCAGAAGCCCCATGCAGCCCGGCGACCCGGTTGATGAAATGCATCCGCTCGCGGCACTGCCCGAACTGCTGCCGCGCTGTGACTGGCTGGTGCTCGCCTGCCCGCTCACCGATGACACGCGACGCATCGTCAATGCCGGAACCCTTGCCTTGTTGCCCAAGGGTGCCCACATCATCAACGTTGCGCGCGGCGGTGTTGCCGATCAACAGGCGCTGATCGATGCGTTGAAAAGCGGGCATCTGGGCGGTGCCTATCTCGACGTGTTCGAGAAAGAGCCGTTGCCGCCCGATTCGCCGCTGTGGGATTTGCCCCACGTGATCGTCACGCCGCACAACGCCTCGGCGTCGGCCGGCAACGAGCAGCGCGCCGCCGAAGTTTTTCTCGCCAATCTTGCCAGGTGGGCACGCGGCGAGCCGCTGCTGAACGAACGCATCGCGTAGCGACGCAAAGCTTGCCGGGAAGTGCCGGACAGCGGGTTGGCTGAAGCGCATGGCATCCGGCACGTACTCTGAGTATGTGCCCGGCGTCAAATCCGGCTTGCGGACGGTCGAAATCCCGTCCTGAACGGGGGGATTGCCAGGTGGCGGCCCGCCCGACATTGTCTGCGGGCGCCGTAAGCATATAATATACAGCCCCTTTTTCGGTTTCCGGCCCATGCAGCTTTTCGCTTTCGGCGTCAATCACCAGACCGCCCCGCTTTCGGTGCGCGAGCAGGTGGTCTTTCACGCCGAAAATCTGGTGCAGGCGCTGCGCGACCTGGTCGACCGCCAGCCGGTGAAAGAGGCGGCGATCATTTCGACCTGCAACCGCACCGAGATCTACTGTAATACCGATGTTCCCGAGCCGGCGATCGACTGGCTTGCCGGGTATCACCGGCTCAAGCCCCAGCAGCTCGAGCCGTACCTGTATCAGCTGCCGCAGGAAAAGGCGGTGAAGCACGCGTTTCGCGTCGCGAGCGGACTCGATTCCATGGTGCTGGGCGAGCCGCAGATTCTTGGCCAGTTCAAGGACGCGGTGCGTACTGCGGAGGCCGCCGGCACCCTGGGGTTTCTGCTCAACAAGCTGTTCCAGCGCACCTTCTCGGTTGCCAAGGCGGTGCGCAGCGAAACCGATATCGGCACCAGCACGATATCCATGGCTTCCGCCGCGGTGCAGCTGGCGGGACGCATCTACCCCAGCATCGCCGGGCAGAACATCCTGTTCATCGGTGCCGGCGAGATGATCGAGCTCTGCGCCACGCATTTTGCTGCGCACCACCCGCGGCGCATGACTTTTGCCAACCGCACGCCGGAGCGCGCACAACAGCTCGCCGATCGTTTTCTCGGTTGCACCATCACGCTTAATGATTTGCCGGCACAGCTGGCGCTTCACGACATCATCGTATGCTGCACGGCGAGTCCCCTGCCCATCATCGGCAAGGGCGTCACCGAAAGCGCATTGAAGGCGCGCAAGCATCGTCCGATCCTGATGTTCGACCTGGCCGTGCCGCGCGACATCGAAGGCGAAGTCGGCACGCTCGACGACGTGTTTATTTACACCGTCGACGAGCTCGGCAAGATCGCGCGCCAAGGCCTGGATATCCGCCAGAATGCGGTTTCCCAGGCCGAAGTGATTATCGAAAACCAGGTCACGGACTTCATGCACTGGCTCGGCAACCGCGAGCTGGTGCCGACCATCCGCGCATTGCGCGACGCCGCCGAGCGCTCGCGCCGCCACGAACTGGAGCGCGCGCTGCGCCGGCTGTCCAGGGGCGAGGACCCGCAGCGGGTGATCGAATATTTATCTCATGCGCTTACCAATAAACTGCTGCATGCCCCGACCCATGCGCTTAACTATGCCAGCGAGGACGAGCGCGAGCAGCTGGCCGAGGTATTGCGGCGGGTCTACCAGATCCGGCGCCCGGAATGAAGCGGAGCATCGCCGCCAAGCTGGCGCAGCTGTCGGACCGCCTCGAGGAAATCAACCGCTTCCTGAGCTCCGAACAGGCGACGGCCGACATGGAAAATTACCGCAGACTGACGCGCGAGCACGCCGAAATCGCGCCGGTGGTCGAGCTCTACAAGGCTTATTGCGGCCATGAGCAGGATATCCAGGCAGCCCGGGACATGGCGGGCGACCCGGCGATGCGCGAATTTGCGGAAGCGGAAATCCGCGAGGCGCGCGGGCAGCTCGAGAAAATCGAGGCCGAACTGCAAAAGCAGCTTCTGCCCAGGGACCCCAACGACGATCGCAACATCTTCCTGGAAATTCGCGCCGGTACCGGCGGCGACGAATCGGCACTGTTCGCGGGCGAATTGTTCCGCATGTACTCGCGTTACGCCGAACGCAACGGCTGGCAGGTTGAAGTGATTTCGCAAAGCCCGGGAGAAATGGGCGGCTACAAGGAAATCATCGCCAGGATCATCGGCCGCGGCGCCTATTCCAAACTCAAGTTTGAATCCGGCGGGCACCGCGTGCAGCGCGTGCCGGTGACCGAGACGCAGGGCCGCATCCACACCTCGGCATGCACGGTGGCGGTGATGCCGGAAGCCGACGAAGTTGCCGACGTGGTGTTGAATCCCTCGGAGTTGAGGATCGACACCTTCCGCGCTTCCGGCGCCGGCGGTCAGCATATCAACAAGACCGATTCCGCGATCCGCGTGACGCATCTGCCGACCGGCATCGTCGTCGAGTGCCAAGACGACCGCTCGCAGCACAAGAACAAGGCGCGCGCGCTGGCGGTGCTCGCGGCCCGCATCAAGGATAGGCAGCTGCGCGAGCAGCAGGCGAAGACGGCGGCCACCCGCAAATCGCTGATCGGCAGCGGCGACCGCTCCGAGCGCATCCGCACCTACAATTTTCCACAAGGGCGCGTGACGGACCATCGCATCAATCTCACGCTCTACAAGATCGCGCAGATCATGGACGGTGATCTCGACGCGCTTAACGAAGCACTCGCCGCCGAGCATCAGGCCGAACAGCTCGCCCAGCTTGCTGAAGAAACGCAGTCGGCGTAAGCGAAGCGGCCTGTGGCGGACAGCGTCATCGCACGAGACCATCCTTGCAGGCTGTTTCCTTCGCCG
>JAIESJ010000087.1 GCA_019746155.1 Burkholderiales bacterium | reverse complement strand
GGCTGCGGCTTCGGTCAGGGCCGCAACTGCCGTGACTTCCTTCATGAGAATCGGACCGCCAAAAACCGCTCCCGGACTGCCGGGCGGACGCCCGGGACATGAAAACCAGGAATTGAGGGGATGAAAGCGGGGGGAGTTCTGCTGCGCAATGATTGTCGTTTTTGCATCGGCATATTCTACAGCGAATCGGCCGGCAAACCTACCGCAACGGCCCGCCCCGACACTGACAATCGACTTTTATATTAAGTTTTAACTATTTGTTTTTATTGTATTATTTTAAGTGGCGTCAACTGTAATCCAGACCCATCACCTGCCGCACGTCGCGCAGCGTCTCCTGGGCCAGCTTGCGCGCCTTCTCGCAGCCGTCGGCGATGATGCTCCTGACCAGTGTCGGATCTTCCAGATACTTCTGTGCGCGCTCCCGCATCGGCTTCTGTTCCGCCAGCACGGCATCGATTACCGGCTGCTTGCATTCAAGACAGCCGATACCGGCGCTTTTACAACCCTGCTGCACCCACTCCCTGCGCTGCTCGTCCGAATACACGAGGTGCAGTTGCCATACCGGGCATTTCTCCGGATCGCCCGGATCGGTGCGCTTCACGCGCGCCGGATCGGTGGGCATGGTCTTGATTTTTTTCGCCACGCCGTCGGCATCTTCGCGCAGCGTGATGGTGTTGTTGTACGACTTCGACATTTTCTGGCCGTCGAGCCCGGGCATCCTGGAAGCTTCCGTGAGCAGCGCCTGCGGCTCGGTCAGGATGACTTTGCCGCCGCCTTCGATATAACCGAACAAGCGCTCGCGGTCGCCGAGCGTCAGGTTCTGCGTTTCCTCCAGCAGCGCGCGGGCGGAGGCCAGCGCCTGGGTGTCTCCCTGCTCCAGGTATCTGGTGCGCAACTGGCGGTAGAGCCTGGCGCGGCGCGCGCCGAGCTTCTTCACCGCGGCTTCCGCCTTGTCCTCGAATCCCGGCTCGCGTCCGAATATGTGGTTGAAACGGCGCGCGATCTCGCGCGTGAACTCGATGTGGGGCACCTGGTCCTCGCCCACCGGCACCTGATTGGCGCGATAGATCAGGATATCGGCGCTTTGCAGCAGCGGATAGCCGAGGAAGCCGTAGGTCGAAAGATCCTTATCGCTGAGTTTTTCCTGCTGGTCCTTGTAGGTCGGCACGCGCTCCAGCCATCCGATCGGCGTGATCATCGACAGCAGCAGGTGCAGCTCGGCGTGCTCGGGAATGCGCGACTGGATGAACAGCGTCGCCTGCGCCGGATCGACGCCGGCGGCGAGCCAGTCAATCACCATGTCCCATACGTTCTGCTCGATGATCTCGGGCGTATCGTAGTGCGTGGTCAAGGCGTGCCAGTCGGCAACGAAAAAAAAGCATTCGTACTCGTGCTGCAGCCTGACCCAGTTCCTGAGCACACCGTGGTAATGTCCGAGATGCAGGCTGCCCGTGGGGCGCATGCCGGACAAAACGCGATTGGTATACATTTTTTGTCTTTCCCTCGAGCTTAAATCACACTGGCGAGCCGGATCAGATCCGACATCGGCACGTCAAACAGCGCGGCGATCAGCGACATGGTGACGCCGATCATCGGCCACATGACGATGCCGAGCGCGCCGGTGAACAGCAGCACGATGAGGATGGCGAAACCATAGGGCTCGATGCGCGAGACCATGCAGGCAAAACGGTGCGGCAGCAGGCTCACCAGAATGCGGCCGCCATCGAGCGGCGGCAGCGGCAACAGGTTCAGCACCATGAAAATGACATTGATGAACACGCCCGCGGCGCCCATCAGTGCCAGCGGTATTGCAAAGTAATTCTCCGGCGAACCGAGGCCGGTTTTCACCATCAGCGCCCAGAACAGCGCCATCAGCAGATTGGCTGCCGGCCCCGCGGCGGCCACCCACAGCATGTCGCGCTTGGGACGGCGCAGATTGGCGAAATTGACCGGCACCGGCTTTGCCCAGCCGAACAGAATGCCGCCGCCGCCGAAGAGCTTGCTCACCGCAAGCAGCACCAGCGGCAGCGCGACGGTGCCGACCGGATCGATATGGCGCAACGGATTCAGGCTCACCCGCCCCGCGGCATAAGCGGTGAGATCGCCGAAATGCTTGGCGACATAGCCGTGTGCCGCTTCGTGCAGCGTGATCGCAAAAATGACGGGCAGCGCATAGACAGCGATGGTTTGAAACAGATTGAGTTCCATCGACGGAGAGGGATGAGTTATGGGTAATGAGTGATGGAAAAATCGCGAACTTCCGCGTCAATGCGCATTTTAGCAGGTTAGCGTCCCATCCCTCATTACTCATCGCTCATCACTGGATGTCGAAGGGCATAACGCTGCCCCTGCCCACGCGCGTGATGGCCGGCACCTCGCCGGTCAGGTTCACCACCGTCGTCGGCACTATGCCGCAGGGCCCGCCGTCGAGAATCAGATCCACCTGGTGTTCGAGGCGCTCGCGAATTTCGTAGACCTCGTTGAGCGGCACCTCGTCGCCGGGCAGCAGCAGCGTCGTGGACAGCAGCGGCTCGCCCAGCGCTTCGAGCAGCGCGTGCACCACGCGATGATCCGGAACCCGCAGTCCGATGGTCCTGCGGCTGGGGTGCTGCAGACGCTTTGGCACTTCACGCGTCGCCCGCAGAATGAAGGTGTAGCTGCCCGGCGTCGTGTTCTTCAGCAGGCGAAACCGGCGGTTGTCCACCCTGGCGTAGGTCGCGATCTCCGAGAGATCGCGGCAGACCAGCGTAAAGTGGTGACGCGCATCGACCCGGCGAATGGCGCGCATGCGTTCGACCGCCGCCTTGTCGCCGAGATGGCAGCCAAGCGCGTAACAGGAATCGGTGGGATAGACGATAACGCCGCCGCCGCGAATGATCTCCACGGCCTGCTTGATCAGCCGCTGCTGCGGATTGTCGGGATGTATGGTGAAAAACTGGGCCACGATGACGTGGTTTTGGGTTATGTTCTTTAAACTCTGAACCCCGAACTACCAGCTAGACCACACCGGCACACAGCCGGCGGGAAGCGCAGGCAGATCGCCGAGATCGCGGTAGCTTTCGCCCGGGCCGTGATAATCGGAACCCATCGAAGCAAGGAATCCGAAGCGCTTCGCATAGCGCGCCCATACCGCATACTGCTCGCGGGTGTGGCTACCGGTGACGACCTCCACGCCGGCGCCGCCGAGGTCCCGGAAGTTTT
>JAIESJ010000157.1 GCA_019746155.1 Burkholderiales bacterium | reverse complement strand
AGTCCGGCAAACGCCGGCACCAGGTAGACCCCGCCGTTGTCGGCAACGCTCGCTGCGAGCGGCTCAACGTCCCTGGATGACTTGATGATGCCGAGACCGTCGCGCAGCCATTGCACCACCGCGCCGGCGATGAACACGCTGCCTTCCAACGCATATTCGCGCCGCGCGGTCGTCTGACAGGCTGCGGTGGTGAGCAATTTGTTGCGCGAGTGGATGGGTTGTTCTCCCGTGTGCATCAGCATGAAACAGCCGGTGCCGTAGGTGTTCTTGACCATGCCGGGCGACATACAGCGCTGGCCGAACAGCGCCGCCTGCTGGTCACCGGCGATACCCGCGATCGGGACGCGCGCCGCAAAGAGCTTGCCCGCCGTTTCGGCAACGACGCCGCTGGAGGGACCGACTTGCGGCAGTAACTCCCGCGGCACATCGAGCCACTGCAGCAGCTCGTCATCCCATTTTCCATCGTGAATGTTATAAAGCAGCGTGCGCGAGGCATTGGTGGGATCGGTCACGTGTGCGGCGCCACCCGAAAGCTTCCAGATCAGCCAGCTGTCCACGGTGCCGAAAGCGAGTTTGCCTTGCCGTGCCTTATCGCGCGCAGCGGCAACGTGATCGAGCAACCATTTCACTTTGGTGCCGGAAAAATAGGCGTCGAGCACGAGCCCGGTTTTGGCGGCGATCAGAGCTTCGCGCCCCTCGGCCCTGAGCTGGTCGCAATACGCCGCGGTGCGGCGGTCCTGCCACACGATGGCGTTGTGGACCGGCTCGCCGCTCGCGCGATCCCATACCACGGTGGTTTCGCGCTGGTTGGTGATGCCGATGGCAGCGATGTCCTGGGCGTGAATGCCGGCGCGCGCAATCGCCTCTGAAGCCACTGCGATCTGCGTCGCCCAGATTTCGTTCGGGTCATGCTCGACCCACCCCGGCTGGGGAAAAACCTGGGTGAATTCCTTCTGCGCCAGCGCCTTGACCGATCCCATATGGTCGAAAACGATGGCGCGCGAACTGGTCGTACCCTGATCCAGGGCCAGAATGAATGACATAGGCAGACGTTTCCTCGGAAAACGGTTCCATTGTAGGGCGAATCCCGGCGTGCCGCCGAGTGTCTCGGCGGCACGGGAAAAACCGTGATGCCCGGGTGCTGCCCCGGCTCAGCCGTATGCGCCCACCAACACTTATGTCATGGGTGGATGCTATCGGACAGAATCCTCTTGTGCAGGGCAGCAATTCCCGGCACTTTATCCTGTCACTGCGCACCGTTTTGCTTTATGCTTACAGACAAACGCATGTACAGGGGACAGTAAATGGTTTTCTATGCCTTTTACGTTATTGCAATCGTCATACTGATCCTACATTTTACCGGCTGGCTCAGGCGCAACGGTCTCGAATGGCTGGTGCTGGTACTCGCTGTCGCCATCTTTCCCGCCGTTATTTTCCTGAAGTAGTACCCCCATTCCGGCACAACGCCCGATCCTACCGGGCCTTGTCGCATCGAGCGACTCAAGGCCGGCGCAACACCCGCCTATTTCAGTAACACGCTGATTCCGCTCAGCAATAACATCACGGCCAGCACCTTGGAAAAGGTCTGCTGGCTGATGCGGGTATCGATATGCTCGCCTACGCGCGTGCCGGTCCACACCATGGGCAGCATCAGCGCCGCTAGCAGCAGCGTGGACGACGTGTAATAGCCGGATAGGATATAGCTGGCGATCCGCGCAATCATCTCGAAGAACCACAGCATGGCCACCGTGGCGCGGAACTGGACCTTGCTTATGCCGCGCATATGCATGTAGATCACCACCAGCGTGCCCCCGCCGCCGCCGAACAGGGTGTCGAGGGCGGCGCTGACGAAGCCGATCGGCAGCGCCCATCGGCGGGAACAGCGCAGCTGCGGCAGCCCGAAATGATTAACCGCCAGGCTGTACAAGGCGAAGCTGACGATGAACCCGCCCAGCATCATGACCAGCAGCCTGCCGTCGAGGCTCTTGAACAGCAGCGCGCCGGCGATCACGCCAAGGATGGTAGGGGGAAGCAGCCGCTTGAGTTCGTCCCGCACGACCTCCTGCCGGTCGCGGATCGACAGAAACACGAACAGTGTGAATACCAGCAGCCCCATCATCGGCACTGCGGTGCGGATCGGCACCACGAAAACCAGCAATGGCATGGCGATCAGCCCCGCACCGAAGCCCGACAGTCCGCGCACGACAAACGCGCCGAACACGATGATGGCCACGGCCATGATCTGGACCACGCTGAAATTGAACGCCTGCAGCATGCCGGCTACTTGAACAGCAGGGCGACGCCACTGCCTAGCAGTACGGCGCCTACGATACGGTTGAACATCAGCTGATTGATGCGGCCCGCGATCAAGCCGCCCAGCCGGGCGCCGATGAGCATCAGCGGCAGCGCCACCGCCAGCGGCCACAGCAGTTTTTGGGGAAGCAATGCAATGCGCCCCGGACAGTCTCTCAGCCAGTGCCCGAGCGATGAAAGAATGGTGAGCACCGTGACTACCGCCACCACGTTCTGTATCGGCAGCATCAGCGTCAGCAGCGGTACAGCAATGGCATTGCCGCCGAACCCGGTAGTGCCGCGTACCGCGAACGCGAGCATCACCACCAGGGCGAAAAAAACGAGCTGTGCGGGTGCCAGCGCTTCCATGCTAATCAGGCCGTCGCTTCCGGCTGGCCATGGATCGTTTGCCGGCAGCAGGCACGGCGATGCTGTTATCGGGATTCACAATATGGACATCTGGCGAAAAAATACTGACGCGCCATTATACGGGTAGGCGGTGTAGGATATCGATTATGCTCATGCTCCCCAAACTCTTCGGAAATCATTTGGTCCGCTGAAAGAACGAAGCGGAGAATTCATGGCCACAAAAAGAAAAACACGCGCTTCTCGATCCAAAAAGCGGCTGATTGTCGCCATCACCGGCGCCACCGGGTCCATATACGGCCTGCGCATTCTGGAAACACTGCGCGCGCTTGGCGGCTGGGAAACGCATCTGATCGTCTCCGACGCGGGCATGCTCAACGCCTGGCAGGACCACGGGCTCACGCGCAAGGATATCGGCAAACTCGCCGATGTTGAATACAACCCGCGCGACATCGGCGCCGCCGTCGCCAGCGGCTCCTTCATCACGCACGGCATGGTGATCGCGCCCTGCTCCATGAAAACGT
>JAIESJ010000222.1 GCA_019746155.1 Burkholderiales bacterium | reverse complement strand
TCGCGGCGGCTGGGCTGCCGGTCGACGAGAATGGCGACCTGATGGCCATCGTGCGCGGCGGCGATGCGGTGTTTGATCGCATCAAGGAAGCGGTGAAATCGCCCGGCGCGAAGCGCTACAGGCTGGCGGACGTGAAAGTGATGGCGCCGCTGCTCGCGCCGTCCAAGGTTGTCGCAATCGGGCTCAACTACATGCCTCATGTCAGGGAAGCCAAGTTCAAGTCTCCCAGCAAACCCATCGTGTTCACTAAGTTCTCAACCAGCGTGACCGGCCCGTACGACGAAGTTTCGTGGTCGTCGAGCGTGACCAAGCAAGTCGACTATGAATGCGAGTTGGGGGTCGTGATCGGGCGGCGAGGTCGTGACATTGCGGAAAGCGAGGCGCTTGACTACGTGTTCGGCTATACCGTGGTGAACGACGTTTCGGCGCGCGATCTGCAGTTCGGCGACGATGCCGGGCAGTGGGACCATGGCAAGTCGCTGGATACCTTTTGTCCTTGCGGGCCCTGGATCGTGACGCGCGACGAAATCGAAAGCCCGCAGGTGTTGCGGATCCGCACGCTGCTCAATGGGAAGGAAATGCAGAATTCGACCACGGGGAGCATGATCTTCGGGGTGGCACGGCTGATCGCCTACGTCTCCCAGGGTACGACATTGGCGCCAGGCGACCTGATTGCGACCGGCACGCCCGAAGGCGTCGGTTTCGCCCGGCAGCCTCCTGTTTTCATGAAGGATGGCGACGAATGCGTGTGCGAAATCGAGCGCATCGGCGAAATCCGCAACCGCATGCGCGTCTCCTCCTGAATCCCGTGTTGAATGAAAGGAGCATGAGCCGCACGGCGCGGCTGAAGCTCACGCCTTGTTGAACACCGCCTCGAGGTCGATCTCCCTGCTGTCCTGATCCACCAGATGCAGGGAGGACTCGACGTGATCGAGGTGCTTCAGCATGAGCCGCGCGGCGGCCTCGCCGTCCCGACGCTCGACGGCGTTCACGATGTCGGCATGCTCGTTATGCGGGCAGGCCGGCAGAGCGGGCGAGTCATAAAGCACGATGATCAGGCAAGTGAGCGAGGTGAGTTCCTGCAGCATCTCGGTCACGAACGTGTTGCCGACGATGTGGCCCAGCAGGACGTGGAATTCGCCGGAGAGCCGGATGATCGCGCGCCGGTCGTTGGCGGTTCGTGCCGCCTGTTCCTTCGCGACATGCTCACGCAGGCGCCCGATATCGGTTTGCGTCGCACGTTCGATAATCAGTCGCGCCAGCCCCGGTTCGATCAAGCGTCTCGCGCCGAACACGTGGCGCGCCTGCTCGACGGAAGGCGAGGCGACGAAAGCGCCGCGATTGCGCTGTAACAGGACCAGCTTCTCGTGCGCCAGGCGCGCGAGCACGGTGCGGATGCGCGAGCGCCCGACGCCGAACACCGCGGCGAGTTTTTCCTCCACCAGTTGCGTGCCCGGCGGCAGCCGATGCTCGATAATGGCGGAGACCACGCGCTCATAGATGTCATGCACCGATGCCGGTGCATCCGTGGTTTTGCCTGTTCCCATTTGGTGCAGTTGTCCGGCTAGGGTCATGTGGTCTCCAGTCTCGGCGGTAGCGGCGCGTCAAAGCCCGTACAACGGGCTGACGCTACCCGTCGCTGTCAAGCGGGCATAATAATTACCATTAAAAACAATATATTAACATCACAATATCCCGCTTAATCCAGAAATGGGGAGCGCCGCCTGGAAATATTGCAGACTAAATTGTCTACAATATGATAGCTTATTGTATAAGGTTGGAACGAGTTTTGCATGCACTTTAGACATGCGATTGACCATCACCTGATACCTGAGGAGGCAGCCCAATGAAACCAAACGCAATTCGCACCCTGTGTTTTGCCATGTTGCTTGTGCTCGGTGGCGTGGCGTATGCGGAGCCCGCCCAGTTTCGCGCGCTGGGCAACTTTTCCGGGAACAAGAAGCAGGTGGACGGCGTGGAGCGCCCGTTCTTCGAGCAGCTCGCGCAAAAGACGGGGATAGTCACCAGGATCACGTTCAACCCCATGGACCTGGTGAACGTGAAGGCCCCGGACGCCTTGCGCATCATTCGCGCCGGCACTTTCGATCTCGCTTCGGTGCAGATCGGCATGGCCTCGCGCGACGACCCGTTCTTCGAGGGACTCGATCTCGCCGGCGTGGCGACCGACATGGAAACGCTGCGCAAGGTGGTCAACGCCTATCGCGACGAGTTCGATAAGCGGCTGCAGGCGAAATTCAACGCCAAGGTCATGACCTTGTGGCCGTTCGGCCCGCAGATTCTGTTTTGCAAGAAGCCGGTTGCCAAGCTCGAGGATTTCAAGGGGCTCAAGGTTCGCACTTTCACGCCGTCCATGGCGACGCTGATGCAGTACCTGGGCGCGACTCCGGTGACGTTGCAGTTCAGCGAGGTGTACCAGGCGTTGCACTCGGGCGTGGCGGATTGCGGGGTGACCGGTCCTTCCGCCGCGAACCAGGGTAAGTGGCCGGAAGCGGTATCCTACCTGATTCCGATGGCGGTCAACGGCTCGGTCCAGGGGCATTTCATGAACCTCAATACGTGGAAGCAGTTCTCACCCGACCAGCAAAAGAAGCTGTTGGCCGAATTCAAGGTAATGGAGGACAAGATGTGGGAGTTGGCAGTCGAGGCCAGCCAGGACGCCATCAATTGCAGCACCGGGAAGGAGCCGTGCAAGGAGCATACCAAGTTCAACATGACCCTCAACCCGGTGACGCCGCAGGAGCTTGCCCGGATGCGCGAAGCGGTAAGCAAGGCCGTCCTGCCGCAGTGGGCTAAAACGTGCAACGCGGTTGATCCCACCTGTGGCGTTACCTGGAACGCGACGGTCGGCAAGCTGACAGGCCTGCGTATCGAGTGATCACATCCGCGGCGACCGTCGATCCCATGCAGAGCGCGGAACGTCCAGCGAACAGGGTCATCGGCTGGTTCGAGCCGGTGGTCCGGGTCGCCGCCATTCTCGGCGGCTACGGTATCTTTGCACTCGCGTTTCTGGTTGGCTTCGAGGTGGTGGCGCGCAAGATGTTCGACTATTCCCTGCAGGGCGTGGACGAGATCGGCGGCTATGTCATCGCGGCGATGGCGGCCTTCGGCTTCGGCTACGCGTTGCTGCGCAAGGTGCATACCCGGATCGATATTT
>JAIESJ010000012.1 GCA_019746155.1 Burkholderiales bacterium | reverse complement strand
CTGCAGGGGTCGGCGAACGTGCGCGACCCCGCCGAAACTGCCGACCCACATGCGGTTTGCATAAGCCCCGGGATCGGCACGCACCAGGCGCGCGAGACGGGAAGCGCCCCCGGACCCGCGGAAAGCCCCTGTCCCATGCAAGCCCTTAGGTGCGAAGAATACACCCTATTTGACCTAGATCAATAAATCAAGAAAAACCGGCCATCCCTTGAGCCATAGCCGTTGACGACCCATAGATATTGCGTATATTCGGTCGGGTACATACAACATATTGCGGTTTTCCTTTTGGGGGCAAAATGACAGATGTTCAATATTTCGAGGGTCCCGAGACCCGGCAACTGCCCAAAAGCGTGGCCAAACGCGACGGCAGCCTGAAGCCCTTCAATCACGGCAAGATTCTGTCGGCCATCCTGCGGGCCGGACAGGCCACAGGGGAGTTTTCCGCAGCGGCCGCGCGTGACGTTACGGCGCAAGTGCTACGGATCATCGCGCACCGCTATCCGCACAGGGCGCCGACGATCGAGAACGTCCAGGACATCGTCGAACAGCAACTGATTGCGGCAGGCTATCTTGTCACAGCGCGCGCCTATATCGTCTACCGGGAACAGCACCAGAAATTGCGTGAAGACCGCAAAACCCTGGTGGACGTTGTCACCTCGGTCAACGAGTATCTTGACCAGCAAGACTGGCGCGTCAACGCCAATGCCAACCAGGGCTACTCGCTCGGAGGGCTCATCCTCAATGTCGCGGGCAAGATCACGGCGAACTACTGGCTCAGCCACGTCTACCCGCCGGAAGTCGGCGCCGCGCACCGTGAGGCGGACCTCCATATCCACGACCTCGACATGCTCGCGGGATACTGCGCCGGATGGTCGCTGCGTTCCTTTCTCGCCGAAGGATTGAACGGCGTTCCGGGCAAGGTTGAAGCTGCGCCCGCCAGACATCTCTCCAGCGCCGTCGGCCAGATTGTCAACTTTCTCGGCACGCTGCAGAACGAGTGGGCCGGCGCCCAGGCGTTCTCCTCGTTCGACACTTACATGGCACCGTTCATCCGCAAGGACAGTCTGTCCTACGCAGAGGTCAAGCAGTGTATCCAGGAGCTGATCTACAACCTCAACGTGCCGTCGCGCTGGGGCACGCAGACACCATTCACCAATCTCACCTTCGACCTGACGTGCCCCGAGGACCTGCGGGAGCAGGTGCCGGTGATCGCGGGCGTCGAGATGCCCTTTGCCTACGGTGAACTGCAGCCCGAAATGGACATGATCAACCGCGCCTACATGGAAGTCATGATGGCGGGTGACGCCAGGGGCCGCGTGTTCACGTTTCCGATCCCGACCTACAACATGACGCCCGATTTCGACTGGAACCATCCGTTGAGCGACCTGTTGTTCGAGATGACCGCCAAATACGGGCTGCCCTATTTCCAGAACTTCATCAAATCGGATCTCAAGCCCAACATGGTCCGCTCGATGTGCTGCCGGCTGCAGCTTGACCTGCGCGAGCTTCTTAAGCGCGGCAACGGTCTGTTCGGGTCGGCCGAGCAGACCGGCTCGCTGGGCGTGGTAACGCTCAACTGCGCGCGTCTGGGCTACCTCCACCGCGGCGATGAAGCGCGCCTGTTGCGGCGCACGGATGAACTGCTCGAACTGGCAAAAACGAGCCTTGAAATCAAGCGCAAGGTGATCCAGCGCCACATGGACAACGGGCTGTTCCCCTATACCAAGCGCTACCTCGGCACACTGCGCAATCACTTCTCGACCATCGGCGTGAACGGCATCAACGAGATGATCCGGAATTTCACCTCGGATGAGCACGATATCACCACCGAATGGGGACACGCCTTCGCCTGCCGGTTCCTCGACCAAATCCGCCAACGCATCGTCGCATTCCAGGAGGAAACCGGCCACATGTACAACCTTGAAGCCACCCCGGCCGAAGGCACGACTTATCGCTTTGCAAAAGAGGACCGCAAGCGCTTTCCCGGCATTCTGCAGGCCGGAACCGACGACATGCCTTATTACACCAATTCCTCGCAATTGCCGGTCGGCTTCACCGACGACCCGTTCGAGGCACTCGAGCGCCAGGAGGAGCTGCAGCGCAAGTATACGGGCGGCACGGTACTGCATCTGTACATGAGCGAGCGCATCAGTTCCACCGCCGCCTGCAAGATGCTAGTGCGGCGTGCGCTCGAACACTTCTCCCTGCCCTATATCACCGTGACGCCGACCTTCTCGATCTGCCCCAGGCACGGCTATCTTGCGGGCGAACACAAGTTCTGTCCGAAATGCGATGCGGAACTTATTGCCAGAAAGCGCAGAGCACTGGAAGCAGCCTGACCACCCACTCGAAGGAGAAACAGCATGAATGACATGTCCCAATTGCAACCTATTGAAAAAACAATACTTTTGAACGACGAAGAACGCCAGCCGTGCGAAATCTGGACGCGCGTCATGGGTTATCACCGGCCAGTGTCTTCTTACAACCTCGGCAAGAAAGGCGAATACTACGAGCGCAAATTCTTTGACGAGAAGCGCGCTGGCCTCGGACCTGCGCAGCGCCGGGAGCAGGAAGACGCATCAATGGCCGGCGCCCTGCTGTAATCAAGTGACACATCGACCACAGAGCGCAGGCAGCCTGCGGCCCGCAGAGACGGCGAACATACGCGTCGGCGGACTCGTACCGCTGTCGATGACCGATTATCCGGAGCGGCTCTCGGCAGTCGTGTTCTGCCAGGGCTGTCCGTGGCACTGCGCTTACTGCCACAATCCCCATCTGCTCGAGCGCCGCGGCGCGACCGAAATTGCGTGGCCGGACGTGCTCGCCTTTCTCGCGCGCCGGCGCAGATTGCTCGATGCCGTCGTATTCAGCGGCGGCGAGCCGACGCTGCACGCCGGTCTGCCGGCGGCGATACGTGCGGTGAAGGACATGGGATTCGCGATCGGGCTTCATACCGCCGGCATACACCCGCGCCGTCTCGGTGAAGTGCTGCCGTTGGTAAACTGGGTCGGCATGGATATCAAAGCGCCGTTTCCCGATTACCCGCGTATCACCGGGGTTGCGGGCAGCGGCGAACGCGCGCTTGCCAGCGCGCGTCTGATTATTGCCAGCGGTGTCGCTTATGAATTACGCACTACGGTGCACGCGGGGCTTCAGTCGCAAGAAGCCAT
>JAIESJ010000288.1 GCA_019746155.1 Burkholderiales bacterium | reverse complement strand
GCGCCCGCTCAATCCCGACGAGCAGAAAGAAGCGGGCGTACGCGGCGGACTGCTGGTGGAGGATGTCGGCGGACCTGCCGCCAAGGCGGGCATACAGCCCGGCGATATCATCCTGTCGCTGAACGGCACGCCGGTCAAAAGCGCCGAGGAATTGCGCAAGCTGGTGGAACGTTCGGGCCAGAAGACGCTGGCGCTGCTGGTGCAACGCGCAGACACGAAGATCTTCGTCCCCGTCGAGCTGGGATAATCCCGCTGATGGCGCGCGCTGCAGGATTGGCTGTTTCGTTACGGCAAAAAATCCCCGCCATGCAGCGGGGATTTTTTTGCAAGTATTGCTGTGTCAGATGTTAAGGAGTTTTTTCGCCTTGGCCAGCGTGTCGACCGATTCCTGGTGCTTGCCGGCCTTGTGCAGGGTTTCACCTTCGGCGCGATACTTCTTCACTTCCGCCATTTGTGCGTCGGAGAGTTTGGCCTTCGGCAAAGCCGCGTCAATGGCCTTCATGTCCGCCGGGCAATGGAAAGCGAATGCCGCACTGCTTGCCAGAGCCAGGCCGACGGCGACGATCAAGCTGCGAATCTTCATATTGTCCTCCTGTGCTGGTTCGGGAAATGACCGGATACTAGTGTAAGCCGCGCGCTACGCCAGTTCAACCACGCCCTGTGAGGCCATGCGCGAGGTGACGGGCATGCCGGATCGCGGGTAAAATTCCCTTCAATATCAAGCGGTACGGAAATTTCACGTGGCTTACACATCGTTAACAGCCGGCACCCGCCGGGTATTCCCGTTGTCCCGCGACGGGATCGCCGAACGACTCAGACGCCCGCCGCCGGCGCCCGGAGCGAACGATCTGCACGTGATCGCGCTCAAGGAAGGCATGCGCGTCACCGAGGCGGCGGTGCTGGTGCCGCTGGTCAATCACGCTGGCGGGATCAAGGTATTGTTCACCCGGCGCACCGCGCATCTCGCCGACCATGCCGGCCAGATCAGTTTCCCCGGCGGGCGCGTTGAGTCAGCCGACAGCGGCCGCGAGGAAACCGCGTTGCGCGAGACCGAGGAGGAAATCGGCCTGCCGCGCACCCGAATCGCGCTGCTCGGGCGGCTGCCGGACTACGAGATTCCGTCGGGATTCCGCATCACTCCGGTCGTGGGCTGGATCGAGCCGCCGTTTGCCCTGCAGCCCGATCCGTTCGAGGTGGCGGAAGTATTCGAGGCGCCGCTGGGATACTTCCTCGACCCTGAAAATTACCAGCGCCGCCAGTACCATTTCAGGGGCCGCCATCGGCATTACATGGCGATTCCGTATGAGGGGCGCTATATCTGGGGTGCGACGGCGGGCATGCTCTACAGCCTGTGCCGCATGCTCATTGAGTGATTACGGTGAAAGCGGGAGTCCCCGCTGCGCCGGCGGGGGTGCGCGTGTTTTACCCTTTTCGCGGCCTGGCGGTTAAAGATGCTGGAGATTGCTACCGTTATATTTCTCATGAGCCTGGCGTGGTTCTGGTTCGACAGCTTGCGCGCCCGCGAATCGGCGGTCAGCGCCGCGCGGCTTGCCTGCGACGCGGACGGGGTGCAATTACTCGATGACACCGTGGCGCTGTCTGCGTTCGGGCTGCGGCGCAGCGAGAGAGGCTGGCTGACGCTGAGAAGGATCTATCGCTTTGAATTCAGCGATACCGGCAATAATCGTCTCGACGGCAGCGTCACGTTGCTCGGCGCCAGCGTGCAGGCGCTGTACCTTGCGCCGCATGGCGGTTCGGTGCCGCCGCGCCTGCATGCGGGCCCATAGAAGCGCAGCCGTGGCTATGGCAACATGGTCAGCGATTGCAACGGAGCCCGGCGGGGCTGAATAATGCACAACAACGACCGGCCATCGAAACCCAAAGTGGGGCTGATCTTGACCGGTGGCGGCGCGCGTGCCGCCTATCAGGTCGGGGTGCTGCGCGCGATTTCCGAGCTGCTGCCCAGGGACGTGCGCAATCCGTTTCCGATCATCTGCGGCACGTCCGCGGGCGCGATCAACGCAGCGGTTCTGGCGGCGGGAGCGTCGGATTTCCGGCGCGCTGTGCGGCGCTTGATGACGGTGTGGAAGAACTTCCATGTTCACCACATTTACCGTTCCGATCCGATCGGCGTGATCCGCAACAGCTCGCGCTGGATATTCACCGCGCTCACGGGCGGCGCGGTGACGCGCAAGCCGGTGTCGCTGCTCGACAATTCCCCGCTGGCCGCGCTGCTCGGCCGCTATCTGGAGTTTGCCGCGATTCAGCATCATATCGACAACGGCGATCTTGCCGCGCTCAGCGTGACCTGCTCCGGGTACACGTCGGGACAGTCGGTGACGTTTTTCCAGGGGCGGCCGGAACTGCAGCCGTGGCGGCGCGCGCGGCGCATCGGCATTGCGATGCCCATCGAGCTCAAGCATCTGATGGCATCGAGCGCGCTGCCGTTCATTTTCCCGCCGGTGCGCATCAGCCGCGAGTACTTTGGCGACGGCTCGATGCGCCAGATCGCGCCGATCAGCCCGGCGCTGCATCTCGGTGCCGACCGTCTGCTGGTGATCGGCGTCGGCCGCCAGCTGCAGCAGCATCTGCACGAGCGCGTCACGGCCGATACCCATCCCTCGCTGGCGCAAATCGCCGGCCATGCGCTCAACAGCATTTTTCTCGACAGCCTGGAAGTCGATCTCGAACGCCTGCAGCGCATCAACCGCACCATCGAGATCATTCCGAAGGAGATTCTGGAAAAGACCGATTACCCGCTGCGTCAGGTTGATTTTCGTCTGCTCTCGCCGAGCGTGGATCTGGAGAAAATCGCCGCCGCGCACACCGGCAATCTGCCGCGCGCGATTCGCGTTCTGCTCCATATGGTCGGCGCCTTGAAGCACGGCGGCTCCAACCTGCTCTCCTACATATTGTTCGAAAAATCCTATAGCCGCGCCCTGATCCGGCTCGGTTACGAGGACACGATGGAGCGCAAGGACGACTTGCTGGCGTTCCTCGGCTGCGGAGACTTCCGGCGCTAGCCCCGCTCCCGTGTCCAGGCCACATGCCGGCCGACAATCGCAGCCTGGCGTGGCGCGAAACGACGGTGCACCGGAAGCTTGTCGGACTTGGGCCCGAAAGCTCCCGGCTGTTGCCTTGCAGTGAGTTCGCCGGT
>JAIESJ010000149.1 GCA_019746155.1 Burkholderiales bacterium | reverse complement strand
GTCATCACCGACCGCCGCGTGCTCGACCAGCAGTTGCAGGATGCGATTTACCAGATCGAGCACGCGCAAGGCGTGGTCAAGGCCATCGACCAGGACAGCAAGCAGCTCGCGGCGGCGCTGATCGACGGCACCAAGATCGTCGTCACCACGCTGCAGAAGTTCCCGTTCGTGCTGCGCGGGCTGCTGCATGCGGCGGGCGCGGAGACACAGGAACAGGCAAGCGCCGAGGAGAAGGCGCAGGCCAAAGCGTGGGAAGCGGAAATCGCCAAGCGCCGCTACGCGGTGATCGTCGACGAGGCGCATTCCAGCCAGACCGGCGAGACCGCGCGGGAACTGAAAGCCATTCTCGGGGCGGGGACGGTGGACGATGCCGAGGGCGAGGCGGACTGGGAGGATAGACTGAACCAGGTGATGGCTACGCGTGGCAGGCAGCCGAATCTGAGCTTTTTCGCCTTCACGGCAACGCCCAAGGGCAAGACGCTGGAGCTGTTCGGGCGGACAGGCGCGAGCGGTGCGCCGGAGGCGTTCCATCTCTACAGCATGCGCCAGGCGATCGAGGAGGGCTTCATTCTCGACGTGCTCGCCAATTACACGACCTACGCGACCTACTACAGGCTGCTGAAGGCGGCCGAGGACGATCCGAACCTGCCGAAGAAAAAAGCGGCGCGCGCGCTGGCGAAGTTCATGAGCCTGCACCCGCACAATATCGAGCAGAAGACCGAAGTGATCGTCGAGCATTTCCGCCGCAGCGTGATGCGCCGGCTCGGCGGGCGCGGCAAGGCGATGGTGGTGACGCCGTCGCGCCTGCACGCGGTGCGCTACAAGCTCGCGTTCGAGCATTATCTGGCCGAGAACGGCTACTCGGATATACGCCCGCTGGTGGCGTTCAGCGGCACGGTGCGCGATCCGGATACCGGCATCGAATACACCGAGCCGGGAATGAACGTCGATGTGGTGACCGGCAAGCCGATCAGCGAAGCGGCGCTGCCGGCGCGTTTTGACACGCCGGATTACCAGATCCTGCTCGTCGCCAACAAGTACCAGACGGGTTTTGACCAGCTGCTGCTGTGCGCGATGTATGTCGACAAGCGCCTCGACGGCGTGCAGGCGGTGCAGACGCTGTCGCGGTTGAACCGGATGATTCCGGGCAAGGAAGCGCCTTTCGTGCTCGATTTCGTCAACGACGCCGAAAACATTTACCGCGCGTTCAAGCCGTACTTCGACAAGACGGAGCTGGATGAGGGCGCCGACCCGGCGATGCTCGAACGCCTCAAGCACGAACTCGATCAGGCGCAGGTTTATCACTGGAGCGAGGTCGAGGCTTTCGCGCGGATTTTCTACAAACCGGTCGAGCAGCAGGGTCCCGCCGACCACGCGCATATGCAACGGCATCTGCAACCCGCGGTCGACCGCTTCAAGGCGGTGGCGGATGCCGAGAAGCGCGACGAGTTTCGCGACAAGCTCGCGGGTTATGTGCGGGTCTATGCCTTCCTGAGCCAGATCGTGCCCTACGCGGACCCCGATCTCGAAATGCTTTACAGCTACGGGCGTTTTCTGCTGCCGCACCTGCCGCGCGACAGGGACGACACGGTGATCAAGCTTGCGGATGACGTTGCGCTTGAGTACTACCGGCTGGAGCGCGTCTACGCCGGGCCGATCGACCTGCGCCAGGGTGAGGCGCAGTACGTCAGCACGCCGGTCGATGTCGGCCGGGGCAAGTCCAAGGACGAAAAGGCGCCGCTGTCGGAGATCATCGAAGTGCTGAACGAGCGTTTCGGCACGCAGTTCTCGGAAGAGGACCGGCTGTTTTTCCAGCAGATCAAGGAGCGCGCCGTGGCCAACCAGAAGGTGGTCGATACCGCGCTCGCCAATCCGCTCGACAAGTTCGAACTCGGTATCCGCAAGCTGATCGAGGGCCTGATGATCGAGCGCATGACCGAGAATGACAAGATCGTCACACGCTACATGGGCGACAAGGATTTTCAGGGCACGGCATATCCGATACTCGCCAGAGAAATTTTCGAAACGGTGCGGGCGAGGGCGGCTGGCGAAAGCGGGCGCAGTCCGGAGGCCGGCTCGCAACGCTGAGTATGACTTCGCGGTTTGACGCTTTCCTGGTTGTTCTCAAAATAGCTTCAACCGTTCTTGATATGAGAACAATATCCGCCCTGCCGGCGTGGATCATTGTTCGCAGGTTGAATTCCGGATTCATTGCGGAATTTTCAATATCAACCTCCGGATGTTGTTATTGGTCGAGGTGCAGTTCGGCATTTTCGTTTTGCTCATTGCGTCGAATAAAAATACTCAACGTAATGAGTAAATCGTCGTCCCTATGCCGCCCCGCCCGCTTGGTCGGAATCGGGTGGTGATTCAGTTTGAGATGTAACAACGTACTGCTGTAACAAATTGTTACATAAGAGAAAAACCGCCGGACAAGCAGGGGAAGGCTACCTAGGCCGTACTGGAACAGGTCGAAGTCTTGTCTGCCGAATGGGTAGTTTCTAAAAAATATAATAAAAACAAATAGTTATGAACTACCTCCCGGTGCGCAATCCGATCGCCAACCGTTTTCCACAGCCGCTTCTTCTTGCTCTCGCTTTCAACCCGCAAGCGACCTGATTCAAAATAAAAACAACAAAAACCTAATTTTTGTATAAACATACTTGAATTAAATTCAGTTTTTTGTGATATTAGGTGCATGATCGCATCTCCTGCCGAGCTGTTCGCAGTCCTTCGCCAGTACAACCCGTGGTGGAGCGGCGCGCGCTTTCCCGACCTGCCGTCGTGGCGGCGGGCGGCGTTTCTCGAGATCGCGGCGTGGGCGGACGACCCGCCGGGTGGCCGGGCGCTGCTGCTGTCGGGTGCCCGCCAGGTGGGCAAGACCACTTTGTTTCTGCAGGCGATCGACCGGCTACTCGATCGTAGCGTGGCGCCGCAGAACATCCTGTATGTGACGTTCGATCACCCGCTGCTCAAGCTGGTCGGGCTGGAGGAACTGCTGCGCCTGTGGCGCGAGTTCGAGCCCGCGCGCGAGGGCCCCGAGTACCTGTTTCTCGACGAGATCCAGATCGCCAAGGACTGGCAGACCTGGCTCAAGCACCAGGTGGATTTCGAGAAACGGCGGCGTATCGCGGTCACCGGTTCC
>JAIESJ010000155.1 GCA_019746155.1 Burkholderiales bacterium | reverse complement strand
GCTCATTACTTCGGTCATGGTGTTTCCCTTTCGGTATCATCTCATGACCTCTTGCACACAAAAAATCTGACAGGCTCTGAACCCCGAGCGAAACATAGGATGCCCGGCAAGGGCGCCAAGATCTTTCGATAAGCTGCCCAGCTCGGCATTCGCCTGGACGATGGTTTCGCGCATTTCCGGATAGCCGTTCTTGTCTCGCTCAGTTATCGACGGACAGGATGTTCAGGAAAGGTTTTTCGCTGTGCGGCCCGAGCACGACATTCCACTGCAACATCAACTCCATTCCTCGTATTCCCTCGGCCGTGCTGAGACGCCGAGTTTGTAACTGCACACGCGAGTGTGGGCTGTAATACCAGCTGTAATGTGCCGAATAGGCTTTTGATATTTGGGATCTGTCCAACAATCCCTGGGTATATTCCGCGCCTAGGCCGATATGATGGCCTCGCGTCGTCTGGTAATCCGCGACACCCCAAAAGCCGCTCGCCCTGCTAGTGTTGCCCGGCGCTGTTTCTCTCTGGTTGAACAGCAGCTCTCCCAGCAAGGAAAACCGCGCCGGGTAATCGTGGCGTTGATTATAAAGGGGATCAACCATGATCCGGAAATCCAGTGCCTGTGCACTCGTGGCCAATGTGCCAGCCGCATTATTTTTTCCTCTGAGCACACTGGCGCCCAATTGGTACGCTGCCCGAGCGGATTCAAGCCCATAGTACAGTTTTCCCGCATGGGCTTTGTCGCGCGACTGCGCATTGTTGAATGCAACTTCGTTATTGGCGTTAAGGACGGCAAGGCTTAAACCCGCGCGTTGGTCTTTCCCAAGGTCAAAAGCCCGGCCGAGCGGCCGTGTCAGGAATATAAAGCCGTATAAAGAGGGGGATATCTGAGCCTCCAGCGAAAGCTCCACTTCTCGCAACGAAAGCTGCCGTTGCTGCCTAATCGGGCTAACGTTGCGCGATGCGGAAAAAAGGTCGAAATTAGCGCCGAATCGAACGGGAACATTTGTGTCATGATGGCTGTGCAACGTATCCCGAGCAATCTCGGATGCCACAGTTTTCAAGCAGCACATAGCAGATCGCCAATGCCGCGGTTCCCGGGTTCGGTCATCACACGCAGCCAGAACTGGGCGCCCTTCGCCCGCCCAATCCAGAAGCCGAGGATGTCTTTGGTGCCGTCGCGCGCTACGCTCAGGACAAGACAAACCGCCTTGTTCCTAACGATGCCTTAATTGAGCGGCGGCTGTCAGCATCCCGCCCAGTATGATCAGAGGGAAACTCATTGCATTCATCTGACTGCCTCCGGTTTTTTCACGATCATCCGTTTGCCATCGTTGAGGACTATTTCCATCGGAAGGCCTTGGCCGCGCAGTGTTTCATGGTTTTCCGGCGTCATCAATGCAAAAGCCTGCTTGTCCGCCGCCCAACGCGACCGAAAGTCATCCATGTTATCGATCGCCAATTCCGGTTGCTGCTTCAGGCCATAATCGAACTCGTCCCGGTAATCTACCAGCATTAGGGTACGGTTGAGGTAAAACGGCAGCGTTTGATCGTAGGTTCGGACGCTGTAGAACGGAACACCCGGCGTCAGCAGGGGGCGGACTTTCTGCGCGATGTCGTAAGACGACATGGTTGGCGCGAAGGTGTTGTGGCCGTTGAGCACAATCAGACTGGCGACAAGGCCGGCGGCGGAAAAACCGGTCAGCGCGGCCAGCTTTCGGCCCTTGATAGATTGGTACCAGCAATAGATCACACCGATCAGCGTAACCGCCACAGCCGCATAGAGCCAATATGCGTATTGGTGCAACAGCGGGCGGGAGATGGAATCCCCGGCATAGTCTGCCGCCTTCGCGATGAAGAATAAACCCGCAACCGCTATCAAGCCCACCGGCATGATGCGGGCCTTAAGTTCGCTTGCGTCCAGCGCAGCCAGCCGTTTGCCCATCAGCAGCGCCAGCGCCGGGAATATGGGTAGGATATACGAAGGCAGTTTCGACCTCGAGATGCTGAAGAAAACGAAGACAAATATCGTCCAGATCAGAAGAATCAGTGCGGGTCGATCCAGTTTACCGTTCTCCCGATCTCTTCCTCTTGCAGCACGCCACAAGGTATCCAGCATCACCACAATCCACGGCAACATCCCGACCAGCAAAATCCTGACGAAGTAATAGACCGGGCCCTCCCTGCGCGCTTCATCAGTGGCGTAGCGCAGGAAGTGTTCGCGGATAAAGAAGAACCAGGGAAATTCCGGATTAACGATGGAAACGGCCACGAACCACGGGGCAGCGATGGCGAGAAAAAGCAGCATGCCCGGGATGAGGTATAGTCTGCGCCAAGGCGCCCAATCGCGGGCGAGGAGCGAATACAGTACCAGTGTTACACCCGGCAGCACGATGCCGACCAGCCCCTTGCTCAGCACGGCGAAGGCCATCGCGGCCCATGTGAGGAGCATACCCAGCTTTTGTTCCTGCTGCGTGGCGCCATCGCGCTGCGCGAAGCAAAAGCCGGCGAGAGCCAGCGTAGTGAACAGGGTGAGTCCCATGTCCAGTGCGTTGAAGTGGCCCATGGCAACGAAATACAGATTGCTGATCAGCACCATGGCGGCGTAGTTTCCCGCCGGCGCGCCAAAGAATTTTCGCCCCGACCACCAGACTACTAGCACCGTCAGGAACCCGGCAAGCGCTGTCCACAGCCGTGCGGTCCATGCGTGAAAGCCGAAGATCTTGAACGCGGCCGCAGTCGCCCAGTACTGGAGTGGGGGTTTCTCGAAATACTTGATGCCGTTTAGCCGCGGGGTGAGCCAGTCGCCGCTTACCACCATTTCGCGGGAGATTTCCGCGTACCGGCCCTCGTCGGTCTTGATTAATTTGCGATAGTCGAGAGTGCCAAACCAGGCGACTAAAGCCAAGAGCAGAAGGACAAGCAGTGTCCGTTTGGAAAGATCATTTTGCATTGGCGAACTTTGGTGGCCCGGATCATTTGGAATCCCCAGGGAGGATGGGGATGTATTTTGTCATTGGCGCGATCTTCGCGCCGCCGGTCTTGTCGGTGCCCTTCAAGTCGGGCTCGATTCCCTCGGGATTGCCCGGAG
>JAIESJ010000236.1 GCA_019746155.1 Burkholderiales bacterium | reverse complement strand
GAAACCCGACGCAGGGCGCATCGTGGAGCAGCAGGCCGTGCCCATACTGCCGAACGACCTCGCAGCCGACGTCTTCCGCAAGGTCACGCTGGCGGCGGAAATCGCGCTCGACCGCTGCCTGCCCGCGCTGCTCGCGGGCACGGCAGGACTGGTGCCGCAGGAGTTGTCGCGCGGCAGTTATTTCGGCGGCCGGCGACCCGAGGACGGTCGCCTCGACTGGAACAAGGATGCATGGACGATTCACAACCTGGTGCGTGCAGTAGCGCCACCCTATCCCGGTGCTTTTGCGATGATAGGCGGGCGCCGGCTGTGCCTGCTACACACAATTTATACTGACCGGAAAGCCGCCCCCGGTGCCGCAACCCTGTTCACGACGGACGGTAGGCTGTATCTTCGTTGTGCGGATGGCGGAATGCTCAAAGTAGCGGCCGCCACGATCGACGGGCAGCCCTTGACGCCGGAGAATTTCGGGTCGGTCTGCGGAAGTGATGCTCTCGTATTAACCCACTGAACGGAACAAACCGACGTGAAGAAAATCCTGATTCTGGGCGTCAACGGCTTTATCGGCCACCACCTGTCCAAGCGCATCCTTGCCACCACGCCGTGGGAAGTATACGGCATGGACATGGGTACGGAGCGCATCGCCGACCTGCTCGACGAAAGACGCTTTCACTTCTTCGAAGGCGACATCACGATCAACAAGGAATGGATCGAATACCACATCCGCAAATGCGATACCGTGTTGCCGCTGGTTGCGATCGCGACACCGGCAACCTACGTCAAGGAACCGCTGCGGGTGTTCGAACTCGACTTTGAAGCCAATCTGCCGATCGTGCGCTCCTGCGTGAAACACCGCAAACACCTGATTTTTCCTTCCACCTCAGAAGTCTATGGCATGTGCCGCGACAAGCAGTTCGATTCCGAAACATCGGAACTGGTGCTGGGCCCGATCAACAAGCCGCGCTGGATCTACTCGTGTGCGAAACAGCTGATGGACCGCGTAATCCACGCCTACGGCATGGAGCAGGGCCTCAATTACACGTTGTTCCGGCCGTTCAATTGGATCGGCTCGGGGCTGGACTCGATCAACACCCCCAAGGAAGGCAGCTCCCGGGTCATCACCCAGTTTCTCGGCCATATCGTGCGCGGCGAAAACATCAAGCTCGTTGACGGCGGCAAACAGCGGCGCTCGTTCACCTACGTGGATGACGGCATCGATGCGCTGATCAAGATAATCGACAACAAGAACGGCATTGCCAGCGGCAATATCTACAATATCGGCAACCCGAAGAACAATTTCTCAATCAGGGAGCTGGCCGAGATGATGCTGGCCCTGGCCAAGACCTATCCCGAGTACGACCGGAACGCCGGAAAAGTACGGCTGGTACAAACCACGTCCCAGGCCTATTACGGCAAAGGCTACCAGGACGTACAGAATCGCGTGCCCAAAATCGACAATACCTGCCGCGACCTGGACTGGCGCCCGCGGATCACCATGCGCCGGGCACTGAAGCTGATTTTCGATGCTTACCGCGGACACACAGCCGAGGCACGGCACCTTATGGACTGACCCCCCCTGCAGCCTATCGGCCGATGCCGCGGTACTCGAAACCCTCCGAGATCACGGCCGCCCTGTCGTACTGATTGCGCCCGTCGAAAATTACATGCTGACGCATGATCTTTTTCATCAGATGCAGATCAGGCGCGCGGAAGGGCTTCCACTCTGTCACAAGCGCCAGCGCATCCGCCCCTTTCAGCGCGGCGTATTGGTCTTTCGCCAGTTTGAGCGCACCCGCTTTAAACCATTCCCGGGGCAGCGTGCGGCGCGCAACCGTCATGGCGACAGGATCATACGCCCGCACCTGTGCGCCGGCTTCGATCAGTTTGCGAATCAGCACTAGCGAAGGGGCTTCACGCATGTCGTCGGTGTTGGGCTTGAATGACAGGCCCCATACGCCGAATACCTTGCCGCCAAGCTTGCGGCCGAAGCGCTGCCTGATGGCGTTGTAAAGGCTGAGTTTCTGGTTTTCATTCGTTTCCTCGACCGCTTCCAGAATGCGCGGCCGCAGCTTGAACCGCCGGGCTTGATGAATCAGCGACTGCACGTCCTTGGGAAAGCACGAGCCCCCGTATCCGCAGCCGGCGTAGATGAACGAATACCCGATCCGGCTGTCGGAACCGATGCCCATGCGCACGTTTTCGACATCTACTCCCAGCCGCTCGCACAGATTGGCAATCTCGTTCATAAACGAAATCCGGGTCGCCAGCATTGCATTCGCGGCGTATTTGGTCAGTTCCGCATCGCGAATGCCCATCGTGATGAAGCGTTCATGGTTGCGGGTATACGGCATGTAAAGCGTGCGCATCAGCTTCAGGGCGCGCTCGTTATCGGCGCCGACCACGACGCGGTCCGGGCGCATGAAATCCTCGACCGCGTTACCTTCCTTCAGGAATTCCGGATTGCTGACCACGTCAAAATCGATGTCCGCCTTGCGCTTGGCCAATTCGCGCCGGACCGCTTCGCGAACACGCTCAGCAGTGCCGACAGGCGCGGTGGATTTGTTGACGATGGTACAGAATGCCGTGATGCCGCGGCCTATCTCCGCCGCGGCGGCGACAACCTGGCTCACATCCGCCGATCCGTCCGCTTGCGGCGGGGTGCCCACTGCAATGAACACGATCTCGCTGCCAGCCAACACCCTTGACAGGTTTGCGGAAAACGCGAGCCGCCCCTGCTGCTGGTTGCGCAACACGATTTCCTTCAGGCCTGGCTCGTAGAACGGGATCTCCCCCTTTTTGAGTTGTTTGACTCTGGTAGAATCCTTGTCGACGCAGGCCACCTCGTGTCCCATCTCGGCGAAACAAGCGCCAGTGACAAGCCCGACATAGCCGCTACCGATCATGCAGATTTTCATTTATCACCCGCAAAAATTAAGATTTGCCAAGTTTACCTGCTGGCCGGTTTCATTGAAACCCGGACTTCGCATGCCCCCGTCCCAGTCGCGGCCGGCTTGAAGGCCGGGGCGATATTTGTCCGCGGCACGCTGCAGGCCGGGCGCATCATACACTGACCGGAAA
>JAIESJ010000120.1 GCA_019746155.1 Burkholderiales bacterium | reverse complement strand
GCGGGATGGAGCCGCCGCAGCGGCTGACGTGCATGCCGGGCATCCACGGCGATGCGGTTTTGTCGGCGAGGATATTGTCCATGAAGCTCTGCTGCGCGGTGAGATAGACCGTCGGAATCTCCGGCGCTTCCTGCTGCACGACGGCGAGCGTGCGCCAATCGAACGATTGTATCGTTACCCGGCCTTCCATTTTCTCTTTTTTAATCAATGAGACAAGAGCGCTCGCCAATACTTCGGGCAATGCTGTGCGCTCGGGATGCAAGGGCGAGACCTTGGTCTCGATGTTGAAGCGCACGGCTTCATTGCCGGCTTTTCTTACCAGCGCGAACAGATCGGCGAGCCGCGGGATGCGCGTGCCGTCGATGGCTTTCTGCCGCGGAAAGCGCGCTGCGTATGCCGAGCCCGGCTTGATGCGCCCGACGTCGTAGCGCCGCAGTTCATCGTACGTCAGATGCCAGATCGGCGGGCCGCCCTGCGCCAGCCACTCGCCGTCGGGACCGCGCGTGATGTCCGGGTTGAGCACCGGGTCATGGCTGATGACGACGACGCCGTCTTTGGTGATGGCGCTATCGAGTTCGAGCGTGGTGACGCCGAGGGCGAGCGCATGCGCGAAAGCCGGCAACGTGTTCTCGGGCATGAGCCCGCGCGCACCGCGGTGGCCCTGGATATCGAGGCTGTAAGCTGGGGAGGCGGCCATGGTGAATGTGACAGCAGTCAAGAATACAGCAAACATGCAGGGATGACGTTCTGGCAGGTTTTGCGAAGGCGCTTTCGCATTTTTCCGGGGCGGTTTTGCCTGAGACGCTGGTCGGGCCCCAGTCCGACCGGCGCCTAGATCCCGCCCGCGCCCAGCGCCATCATGCGCCAGCCGTTCGCGGTTTTGACGAAGCATGCGGTATGTTCGATCGGGCTACGGATCTGCTCTTCCGGAACAAAGCCCTCGCCTTCCCTGATCCTGATTTTCACCCAGCGCTGTTTGGCTTCCGCGGCCTCGTCGGCCACCTCCCAGTCGGTGACGGCGACGATGTCGTAGTCGAGCGTCTTGAGCGTGGGTGCAGAAGTCGACGGCCCGGTTTTCACCAGCACTTCTTTGGTGATGATGGCGCCATGATTATGAGGATCGACGTTTTCCGGCCACCTGGGCAGTACATAGGGCGCGCAGAATTCGCCGGCGCCCTTCTCCCGCTTCTTGTAGGCCCCGCCGAGAAACAGCACAGAGGCAAGCTCGCGCCACAGCGGCGTGTCTTCGGCGTCGAAGTCCCACAATCTCCTGAATTCCGCGACGCCGCGTGGGCCGTCGAAGCTGTTGCGGATGTTACGGTCGAGAATGCCGAGCACGAATTTCCTGTCGCGCCTGTCGAGTGCCTGGAGCAGGCGGTTTTTGAAGTGGACCCAGGACGCGTCCTTCGCCGCCTCGTCGACCGGCGGCAGTTTCATGACCTGCGCGTGGGCCGGAACGACAGTCGCTGCGCAAAGGCAGAAACAAAACAGGATGTGAATGCCGCGCATGTTGTTAACGGCCTTTGAATTCGCCCTGCCGTTTTTCAAATTGAGAAAGGCGACTATGTTAAGCGCTCGCCTTGGCGGATACAACTCGCCGCAGCATCGTGGTCGCCGAGGAAACAGCAACCGATTTTCGAGAGCCCGCCCACCAGGCCCGCGAATGACGCCGGTAAACGGCGCCACCCAGCGCCTGGCCGAGGGAATGAACTGGCCACCGTGAGCGCTCTGCCATACACGAGCGAGGAGCAACGGGTTACACGTCGGCCTAATCAAGCCATTTCGAGGCGGCCGTTTCGGCCAGCGCAAACGCCTGAGTGCCGCCGCCGACCACACCCGAATAGCGCGAGAAGAACAAGTAACCGTCGAAGGGTGCGATGAGTTCTTCGATGATGTTATAGCTGTAGAGATCGATAACCTCGCCCAGTTTGGTGCCGCTCTTGATCAGCCTGCCGAGATCGCCGGCGTGCTCGTAGTACGATACCAGGTAGCCGCTTTGCTTCGGGCGGAGTTCCTTGCGTGCTTGCAGGCCGAAATGAAGCTGCTGCGGCGGCTTCACGGGGCCGTCGATCATGCCAAGGTGGCGCATCATGCCGCGGAGGCCGTTGACCATCATCTCGGTGTAATGGCGCGTGCTGTCCGGCCCCAGATAGGAGCCGCCGACTTCGGGATTGACCGCCGGGATGCCGCGCGAGTTGAGGTAATGGGCGGCCGAGCCGGCAAACTCGTTCTCGTGCACGAACGGTGCGCCGAACGCGCGCGCCAGCGCCAGGTTTTTCTGCTTGAGATCGTCCGGTGTTTTTGCGTTGTAATCGACGCGCGCCTGCAGCCGGCCGCCGCTGCCGCCGGAATGAAAGTCGATCAGCACATCGACGTAATTCAAGACGTTTTCGGTGATCGCGGCGGCGATCATCTGCGTCGTGTTGCCGCGCGCATTGCCGGGATACACTTCATGCAGGTCGGTACGGCCGTGCTGCTCCGGCGTCTGGCGGCCGAAGCCGGCGGTTGCCATCGGATTGGCGACCGAGATGATGACGAGCCGCCCTTTGAGCTTGGCGGTATCGAGACCGTTGATCATTTGCCGGATGGCGATGGTCGCGAGAAACTCGTCGCCGTGCGTATTGGTGATGATGCCAAAGGTCGGCCCGGGCGCGCTGCCGGTCACGACATGCAGCGGCAGCGCCAGCATCGCACCGTTCAACATACTGGTGACCTCGATGCGCGTGAAGAAACGGCCTTCTTTCTGATCGGCCCAGAGGGGCGCAGCTTTCGTGGACAATCCCTTCTCCTTTGTTGCTGATTACAGTTCGTTCGGGAAACGGAATACCAGCGCCGGCTCTTCCATGCGGTCGCGGTCCTTGCGGATGCGGTTGGCCATGGCCAGCGCGTAAGGCGCGGTTTCGAGCAGGATCTCCTGCTGATAATCGTTGAGCTTCAGTCCCGCGCGCCGTGCCGTCGCCAGCACCAGATCGCGTGTCGCCGCATCGAGGTCTGCAGCCCGCGGCTCGTTGCCCTTGGTTGATACCGGAGG
>JAIESJ010000113.1 GCA_019746155.1 Burkholderiales bacterium | reverse complement strand
CTTAGCCCGTCTCGGCGCGAAGCTGATATTGCCGTGATGCTATCGCGTCCCAAGGCTGGCCCGGTCCTTTCGCGCAAGCTGTCTGACTATCGCCTTAAGCTTTACGCCAGCAAAGCCTACTTGCGAAAACATGGCAGGCCGACCACACCCGCCGAGCTAAGCAAGGGTCACATACTGGTGAGCTATGTTCCCGACCTGCTCTATGCCCCTGAACTGAACTATCTTGATGATTTCCATCCTGGTCTGAAGGCACAAGTCCGCTCATCCAGCATCAATGCGCAACACCGCCTGATTGTTGAAGGTGCAGGTGTCGGTGTCTTGCCGTGCTTTATCGCCGATGGTTCGCGAAATCTGGTAGCGGTTTGCCCGGAAATCGCGATCCAGCGCAGCTTCTGGATCGTCACGCACCGTGACACGCAACGACTTACCCGGGTGAAAGTGGGAAAGGAATGGCTCCTGCGCTGCGTCTCGCTGGGCAGGGAGAGGCTGCTCCCGCCTGACTAGCCTCCCGAGACACACCTGCCTGCCATCGCCTATCCATTGAAAGGTGGGACATGCGCGGGCATGGTTATTCAGTTCAGGGCGGGGGTCGCTAGTGCGACCACAAACCATACGAGGAATGACTGTGATCGACCCAAAGTCATTGAGGAGCGCGCTGGGCAACTTCGCCACAGGCGTAACCATCGTTACCACCAATTACGACGGCAAGAATGTCGGATTGACGGCAAACAGCTTCAATTCGGTATCGCTTGACCCTCCTCTCGTTCTCTGGAGTTTGGCGAAGAAGTCCTCGAACATCGATGCTTTCACGAACGCCGATCTCTTTGCCGTACACATTCTGGGATCAGATCAGGAATCCTTGTCAAACCGGTTTGCAACACCAGGGATCGACAAATTTGCAGGCGTGGATTTCGAGACCGGTAACCACGGCGTGCCACTTCTGCGCGACTGCGCTGCCAGATTCGAATGCCGGACTGCCTATCGCTACGATGGCGGCGATCACATAATCTTGGTCGGAGAAGTGTTGGCCCTCGAGCAATCGGAAAAGGAACCCTTACTGTTTCACCGCGGCAAATATGCGCGCAAGACTGCATCGAAGATCAGCGATGCCGACGGCAACCGACGCGACCTCAATTATCTGCTCGCCCGTGCCTATTTCATGATGACCGATGGCATCCGTATCAGTGCGATGAAGCAGGGCCTTTCGCAAGTAGACCACTATGCCATGTCCGTTCTGCTCAAGGGAGGTCCCGCCACTTTTGAGGACATCAACACGATGCTTGCTGCATCGGGCTGGGAATGGACCGACACAGATTTACAAAGGCTTACGACCTCCGGCTTTATCGCGAAGCAGAATGATGGCGAGATTTCGCTTACCGAAGGCGGTCGTGAGGCCATGATCGGCCTGTTTGCCCAAGCCAAGGCGATGGAAGCTGACGCGCAGAAGGTTTTCAACCCTGTGGAGCTGGATCACCTACGCTCGCTCCTGTGGCAATTGCTGGAGGGTCTGGAGGACCACCTTTTCAGCGCCTCTCCGCAACACCTGGAAGTCATGAACGCGCTGCAGGCAGACCAATAGCTTGCGTTCACAAACAAGAGCTCAGCTATATGCCTCAAGACTGGTTAGGTCGAACGGGGCGTGCCGGAGCTCGCAAAGACTCGCGCTTTGGTTGCCGTTGCCGCATGGGTTCGACTTCCCGAAAACTGGCGAGCGCTTCGCGCGTCAAGAGTTGGTACGCGCCGTCACCGTCGTTGCGCCAAGTCACTTCATTTGCTGACATGGTGCGCACGATCCGCGCAGGGCTCCCGATGAGCAGGCGACGCTCCGGCACCTTCATCCCGTGCAAGATGAGCGAAAGCGCGCCCACAAGACATTCTGCGCCGAGTACGGCACCATCCAGCACGACGGAGTTGATGCCGATCAAGCAGTTCTCCCCAATCTCGCAACCGTGTATTACTGCGCCGTGCCCGATCGTCGCGCCGCGCTGGATCACGGTGTCATACTCGCTGGAGACGTGGACCGTTGCGTTGTCCTGAACGCTGGAGCCTTCCTCAATTACGATCCGCGCGAAATCGGCTCGCAGGCTTGCGCCCGGGCCGATGTAGCAGCCTGCCGCCACGATCACGTCACCGATCAGCGACGCTGTCGGGTGGATGAAACTGAGCGCATCAACGACGGGCGATACCCCCTGGAATTCGTAGCAGGGCATTCGAACGGCCCTTCCCTTGACATGTCCCTAAAGCCAAGAATCGATATTATCAAAGCACCGTTACAGCGCTTTATTCACGTCGCGCGGACGGCGCATCAATTCATCTTGCGCTCGTCCAGCCCAAGCCCACGACCGATGATTTCGAGCATGATCTCGCTAGTCCCTGCGAAAATGCGGCTGATCCGAGCATCGGTATACATGCGACTGATACGGTACTCCTCCATGTAGCCAGCGCCGCCGTGAAGTTGCACACAGACGTCCATGACACGTCCTTCCAGTTCGCTGGTCAGCAGTTTCGCAGCCGAAGCATCCTCGGCTGTCAGAGCATCTTGGTTGAGCAGCATGACGCATTGATCGACGTACGCCTGGGCCATGTCGAGTTCGGCGCGCATTTGCGCCATCTTGAAGCGGGTATTCTGAAAGGCGCCAATCGGCTTCCCGAAAGCCCGGCGATCCTTGACATATTCCAACGTCAGATCGAAAGCGGTCTGCGAAGTTGATATGAAACCGATGGCGGCAAACAGGCGTTCCTGCGCCAACATTTGGGCGAGGTACTTGAAGCCCTGACCTGCCTCGCCGATCAAGTTATTTCGCGGAACCTTAACATCATTGAAGAAGAGTTCCGCCGTATCCTGCGATTTCAGCCCCATCTTCGCGAGTTTGCGACCGCGCTCGAAGCCTTCCATTCCGCGTTCCACAAGGAAGAGGCTTATGCCGTGCGGGCGAACCGGATCGGTTCGTGCTGCAACCACGATCAGATCGCCCAAGATACCGTTGGAAATGTAGGTTTTCGCGCCATTCAGCACCCAGT
>JAIESJ010000015.1 GCA_019746155.1 Burkholderiales bacterium | reverse complement strand
TACTAGCCACGCAACGAGGCCATGGGCTTCGTCTAGTTTCGCCCAGGCTTCTGGAAGAACAGAAAACTCCTTTTCTTGTAGCTTTAACGCGCCACTCAGCAAGGCATCGATTTCTACTCTTAGCTTCTGGAGTTCAAGCGCTTGCTGATGCCTAAGTTGGTCCAACCGTTGTGCAAATTTGTTTTCTATCCAAGTCTTCCCGAAGTATTGGAATAGCAGATAAGCCACCACGGCAGAGCCGCCGCCGTAAGCGAGCATCTGGCCCAAGAACTTCAACAATTCGTCGGTGATCATGCTGGCTTCTAACGTGTAGCTTGAGGGGCGCGGAGACAGCAAGCGAAGCTTGCTGGCGGAGCATCCCTCTCGAAGCGCGGGTTAGGCTCTCATAGAGCACCTCTTGCTTGTGGAGCATCCGCATTAGATCACCAACCGATTTCTTGACCTCTGCGTGGGACTTTTTGATCTGTTTTGCGTAAGCGACCAAAGCGTTGTACCGCGCCTGAGCATTTTGTTTGTGTAAAGGGCTGTTTGTTTCCCCGGCCAGTGCGTGCCAATGTTCGAATTTGGAAACCAACTCGTTGTTCATTCTGAATGAATCGACGAGTCCTTTTGCAAGCACATAAGTTCGGACGAGAGATTTTCTCAAGTCATTGTTTTCAATTCTCCCGATGAGGAAGGCATTGGCGTTGTAGACGGTGAAAAAATCATTGATGACCGGGTAATACATTAGCAAAGGGGTTCCCTCGGCAAGCGCCTCAATGTGAGCACCCATGCTTTCTTGGTACCGCTCGTATATTGAATCGAGCTCATCGTGCAGTGCCTGCAGCAATCCCTTAAGAATTTTTGCATCGTTCTCCGCTCGTGCATCACGATTGTGTTTTTCGGTTTTGTTTACCGCGAGTATGGAAAATACGCCGGTGAGTACGCCACCGATAACAGCGCCTATCAAGCCAGAAAGTAGAGAGTCCCAGTTCATATTGTTGTGGCCTAACGCTGCCCATCAGCCGCGCCGGGTTGTGGCGTCGGCTGGATGGGCCTGTTATGCCGCGATACCTTCAACAATAAGATGACTTACGTCGGTTCGCTGGCTCGCATGCTCGAACGTAATGGCACAGACGTTGCCCTTTGCATCGACATCCAGAACAGTGTTTTCATCCAGATCCCTGGATTCCGCTATGCCACTGTCTCGAAACTCGATGTACAGCGTGTCAGTATCTTCAAAGTAGCTGACTTTCATGGTTTGTACCCTCTATCAATAAACGCATTGTGTACGGTTTCTCCATCCGGCAACAAAATTACCCGGAGGTAGCGGCCCTCCATTTCTTTAATTCTAGCCCATCGCCTTATTCGGCCGTCTGCCTGTATGTGTTCTTTTTCAGGAAACCGGACAACGTGCTGAATCCATTCGTTCTTGATGATCTTTCGATCTGGCCGGTTCCGGGTCGCCTGGAAGTATTTGGTTGTCTTCACAGCCGTTGTTCCTTACCGGCATAACCTAAATTAGCGGTCACATCTTGCTCCCGATGGCCTGCAAGACCAAGAATGCGAACATGATGAGAGCCATGCCCAAGCCACGCAGCCAACCGACGCGCTCGTGGGTGACGACAAAACCGCCTTCCTTATCCCAAGAGGTAATGCCGTTCTTTCGCAGACGACCTGCGCCAATTGCCATTATGAACAGCGCGACGAGTGGAAACCCAACACCTAGCCCGCGCCACCAGACCTTAAGACTGCGCGCCAGTGCCCGACCGTAAGAAATCGAGCCGTCCCTGACGGTCAATTTGATTCTCATGAGCCACTTGCCGGGAGTGGTACCGAAGGAAGCCAAGAACGCCGGCTCAACGAAAGCCCAGACAAATAAGGCGAGCATTCCGAACAGTAGTTCCTGGCCTTTGTCGGCTATGCGCGGCGAAAAGAGAAACACTGAAATGATGCCGAATATGAAGCTGAAGACGTAGATATCGAAGAGACGCGCCCAGAAGCGCGTCCAAGGGCGAATTTGCAAATATGGCTTCTCGGTGGGCCGAGAAGCAGGTGCCGATGGAACTGCCTCTGGGGCTGGGGAGGTGTTCGGGGGTAGTGGCGGAGGAGTCCGGCGGCGCTGCTCTCGTAGGATCTCCGAGACTTGACTACGAATTTCTTCAACATTCCCCAGCTTGATCCATTCCTTCCAGCCCGGCTGCCAGACCAGAGTGTCTAGATTAATTCGATCATCACCGAGACGCTGAAGAAGGTCTGATAGGGGCAAAGGCCCAGTTTTCGCGTTACCGTCGGTGTACCACCATTCTTGTTCCATAGCCCACTCCCTTTGTGACCGCTAACGTCCGGCATCAGCCAGCGCGCGGCTTCATGCGCGTCGGCTGCATGCCGTTGTTAGCAGGCTCTTTGAGCCTCATGCGCTATGCCGTGCAGTCTTGACTGCGGCCACGATTAGGACTGACCCAAGTACGACCTTCAGAAGTGCGACGGGCGCTACTGCGACCGCCATGCCGCCGAGCACCGCGCCGATAAGTGAACCCGCGCTCATTGAGAGAGCAATGCGCGGCGCACCACCTCTGATGGGTAGGGCGCCTGCACGGTGATAGCGCCACAGTCCGGTCGCAACGATGGCGAGCGAAATGAGCACGCTCGCCGTACCCGCGATGCGGATGTCAGCACCGAAGATAAACACCAGCGCCGGAATAAGCAGCTCTCCGCCTGCTACGCCGAGCATGCTGCTCACGACACCGACCCCCAGGCCGACTAAGACGCCGACGAGCGCGCGCAGGTACGGCGAATGGGCGGCGAACCCAGTGTCGCTGAACGGAAAGAAAGCCTCGAAAAGCAACAACACACCCAGCGCCGCAAGGAGAGACGCCATTGCGATGGTCAAGCGACGAGCGCTCATGCGGAGGACAACGCGGACACCGACGATTGCGCTGAAGACGCCCCCGATAGCTAGACCCACTACTTCGGGCCAGTGCGCGACCACTCCGGA
>JAIESJ010000160.1 GCA_019746155.1 Burkholderiales bacterium | reverse complement strand
AGATCCCTCTGGTCGGCAACCCTGTGAAGACGGTGGAGGTGCTGGCCCAGCGCTACACCCTGAACGACACCGAACGCGCCGGGGTGCTGCGTCACCTGATCGCCGAAGGTGATCTGTCGGGGTATGGCTTGGTCAATGCCGTCACCCACTTCTCCCAGGAAGTGGAAGACTACGACCGGGCCACCGAGTTTGAAGCTCTGGGCGGGAAGTTGATCGAACTGCCCGTCAAGGAATGGAAGGAACTGGCGCAGGCCGTTTGATCCGATGTGCAAGCAGGCTCATCCCAATGGGCCAGCTTTCGCAGCAGTGACCGCACCACCAGGGCCTTGGCTCTGGTGGCTTTCCTACTTCCCCACCAGGCACCCAGCATGTCGCCGACTGGGGCAACAAATGCGGCAGGGAGTGTGGGCCTTTGTGGATGGCAAGCGCGGCATCCCCCCGCTCTCGGGCATTGATCCCAATTGACGCCCATGAATATGCTGAGCTGACTCATCACTCCCAACACACAACACCAAAGCAGTCACACCTCGCCACCACACCTGGCCCATCTCGTTTCACATCCGGGCAGACCGACAGGAGAAGACCATGAGCAGCATCCAGTTCACCGATGTGCAGTTGACCAATTTGTATTTGCTTCAGGCCATCAGGCTGGGCATCGCACAAGATCGGGTATCGACATGCTGCAAGTTCGGGCTGGATACGGCGCAGGCCGAGTACCTTGGTGCCATGAGCCAGGAAGATGTATGGTCATTCATTGCTCACATCGGCCAAAGCACCCTCTTCCCTCCCCGACAGGATCTACTCGCCTTGCTCAAGGCGCCTGCGCCACTTCAGGCTTCACTGGCCGCCGTTCACGCCCCAAGGCCGCAGCAACTCGCGTCCATGGTGCCCGCAAGCACGTCGTGATCGGAGGGCGCCACGATGTCAACACGTGCCGATCGTCAACTCAGCGCCATGCGCCTGGCGCGGGACTGCGCTCAACTGGGCGCCCGGGTGCGCACCATCCATCACCTGACCGGGCTCAACCCTCGGGACGTGCAAAGGCTGTTCTTCAACGACCCACAAGCCATCCCAAGAGGTCGTCCACCCAACTCCTTGGAGTGGTACCACGGTGCCAATCTCATCGCGAGAGCTGAATCGTCCATCTTCATGTCGATCTACCGCCGCCTGCGCAACACTGGATTCGGCGCCGCAGAGACGCTGGTCGGCGCCTATCGCGGGTACCAAGCGGTCTGCCAATGTCCGCACCGCATCAGCTTTGACCGGGCGTTTGATCTGGCATCGCACACTGACGGCATCTGGCTGGCCAGTACCCCGGTGTTCGATGTCATCGCTTGCCCAACCTGCGGCAGCGATGTGCTGATGGCCATCGGCACCATGGTCCACGCGGGCGACAACTGTCCGTTCTGCAAACTGGTGCAGCGCTACAGTTGCGACCCTCGGCTCCAGGCCTCATTTCCCAAACACGGGATGGCGACCACACCAGCGACTTCCACTGAACCGATGCTTTGGAATCAACCTACTTTCAGCTGATCCAGGCTCTTGCCAGCGGCCAAAGCGGCCTTGATCCACTTGGGCTGAAGTCCACGTCCACTCCAGGTCTCGCCCGTTTCAACGTTGCGATACTTCGGGGCGACCTTACTTCCTGCAGCAGCACTGGATCGGGTCGCCATACCAACCTTCAAGCCCAGGTCGGCCACGGTCAAACCATTGGCGGCCAACAGTTGTTTGATGTGGTCAATCACCCCGGCTCGCTCAGCCTTGCGGGCATCCTGCAATTGCCTGTCCAGCTCCAAAGACTGCTTGTCCAGGGCGGCTTTCTGGGCCAGTAGTTCTTGATACGTGGTCATGATTGCAGTGTTTGGCTATCGCCGAGTTTGGATGCCAGCATCCTACATTGCAAGCCCCGTGGCTACCTGACCAAAGTGCCTGCATTTCCGTCGTTGCATTCAGAGTCAAGGCCAAGGCATCAGACGAATCGACACCCGTCGCGCTGATTCCCAATGGACCCTCATCCCTCTAGTGTCGATGGCGAAAACTCAAAAGAAAAGATGGCATTTTGAGGTGCGTTCGGCAACGCATGGTGACCAAATTGCTTGGTCATTTGCAATGAACCGCCATGCTTGCCCCGTCTCTGCCACACAGCATTTTTGCATCGTCAGATCCCGGCTTCGAGGCCCTGGCCATTGATGCTCTGCGCATTCTCGTGCTGAGAGCATCTCTGGCTGGTCATGCCATCCAGGTGATCAGCACGCAAACCCAGGCGCGGTGGTGTCAGGATTCAACAGCCGTGTTCCTTGGCTTCGGCTTCGAGTGGCGGCCCGTGCACTCTCACCCACACGCTGGAAATCCGGATTCGATCCATGCGCAATGACCCCGTGGCGCAAATCGAAGCAGGAAGCACGTTTCAGTCGTTCACTGTTGGGGATAAGTTCCACCACAACATGTTCGATACAAGCGCATGGCACGACCTGCCACAAGAAGGAGAAGTGTTCTTCATCGTCGACAAAGCGCACGCCATCGCCGACATCGGCACCTACATCAATCACCTGGTGATTCTTTGCCTGGCGGCTGCCCCGCCTGACCACCTGTCCTGAGGCAGGCGGACCATGTGACCACAAAACTGGCGTCAGACCGGCTGCATGAGTCATTGCAGCACCTTGTCGAACTTCACCCGAAAAGCTGGCCAGATGCAGGTGGCAACACGCGCTCCGGGTACCGGACTTCCGGCAGTTCAATGCCTGTTTGGGTGAAGCCCGGTATCATTACTGGGCCGCTGGTTCGTACCTCGGCCCGGCTTTTCCTCCCTGAGCCGGTGGCGCACCGTGATGACAGCGATGCGTCTTGCGCTCGCTGATCACCAGTTGATC
>JAIESJ010000051.1 GCA_019746155.1 Burkholderiales bacterium | reverse complement strand
CGCGCCGTCGACGACCGCGATTTCGATGCTGCGCCCAAGGCGATAGTGCTGCAGACCATCGTCGCTGACTATGACGTCGCATTCCGGGTGTGCGCGGAGCAGGGCCTGCGCCGCGGCCACGCGGTCGGCGCCGATCCATACCGGGACGCCGCTGCGCTGCGCGAGCAGCACCGGCTCGTCACCGCACGCTGCGGGATCGCTGGTGCCGGTGACGCACTGTGGCACTGTCGCGTGTCCGCCGTAACCGCGACTGACGATGCCCGGATGCATGCCGTGGTCGCGCAGAAAATTCGCAAGCCACAGCACGAGCGGCGTTTTCCCGGTACCGCCGACGGTGATATTGCCGACGATGACGACCGGCACCGGTAATTTCACCGTAGGCAATATACCGGCGCGGTAGAGCGCGCGGCGCAGGGCCACTGCGAGACGGTACGGGAGGCTGAGCGGGTAGAGGATGATACCCGGCAGGGTGATGCCGTGCCAGTATCGCTCGAGCCGGCTCATTGGCGGTGAATGGTGAATCGTGAATAGTGAATAGTGAATCGTGAATGGTGCAATGCCGATCAGCGGGCAGGTTCGCCACTTTTCACCATTTGCGATTTACCGTTCACGGTTTACTTCTTCCCGGCCCGGGTGGTGAAGGTGATCTTGCCGTAGCCGGCGATGCGCGCCGCTTCCATGACGTTGATCACCGACTGGTGCGGCGCGTTGGCGTCGGCGCTGATGACGATCACCGGCTCTTTCATGCCGCCGGCGACGCGCCTCAACTCCTGGCTGAAGGCTTCCGGTCCGTTGAACGCGACCGGCGCTTTGTTGACCATGTACTTGCCCTGGACGTCGACGGCGACATCGATCTGTTCGATGCGCTCGGGCGGCGTGCCGGCCTCGGCGGTGGGCAGGTTGATCTGCAGTTCGGCGAAGCGCGAGTAAGTGGTGGTGACCATCAGGAAAATCAGGATCACCAGCAGCACGTCGATCAACGGGATGAAATTGATCTCCGGATCTTCGCGGAACGAACGCGAGTGAAATCTCATGCTTGGCGTTCGCCGTGAATGATCTCGACCAGCTTGATCGCCTGGATTTCCATCTCGATCAGCAAGGCGTCGACCTTGGCGCGAAAATGGCGGTAGAAAATCATGCTCGGCACGGCCACCACCAGGCCGAACGCGGTATTGTAGAGCGCGATCGATATGCCGTGGGCGAGCACCAGCGGATTGCTGCCCTGCGGAGTCTGCGAGCCGAAGATCTCGATCATGCCGATGACGGTGCCGAACAGGCCCAGCAGGGGGGCGATGGCGGCGATGGTGCCCAGGCTGGTCAGGAAGCGCTCGAGTTCGTGCGCCACGCTGCGCCCGGCTTCCTCGATGGCCTCTTTCATGATCGCCGGCGTGCTTTTGACGTTCCTGAGGCCGGCGGCGAACACCTGGCCGAGCGGAGAGTCGGTGCACAGACGCGTCAGCATCTGCGAGGTCACGCCGTTCTGGCGGTATTCCTGCACTACCTGGGGCAGCAGATTTTTCGGTATGACAATGGCTTGACGCAAAGACCAGAAACGTTCGCCGATGATCGCAAGGGCGATGATGGACGAGATGATCAGCGGCCAGATCGGCCAGCCTGCTGCTTCAATGATCGCAAACAATTTTTTACTCCGTGAAAGTCGCCGTCACTTTATCCGGCCGATGAATTTTCAGCAAGCAGAAACTCAGAAGTCCCATTACGAGTTTTTTTTAACCTCGTCACGCACAACATGTTTTTCAGTTGTCCACATTCTTTGTGGATAAACCTGTGCATATTCTGTCAACAGTTTGGCTAAGTGAGTTTTCCATATAGGAATTTTGTCTGGCGATTAAATTTTATACTGAAATTATTCTTTTTATAATCAGTGCCTTATGCTATATCTCCGAGGGCGGTGCGGCGCGCGGGCAGCCGGGGTGCGGCAATCTCCACGCTGTGGATGACGCGGCCGCGCTAAATCGGCCCGCAACATGCCGCGAGGGCTTGAATCATTTGAAAAAATTGCGGGCCATCGCATTTTTCCGGAACGCACCGGGCGCTTGTTTGCGATGTTATAGAATGGCGCGATGCTCGATTCCTTTGCGGCGCAGATCTCAATGCAGGTCATCTCGGTCGGCGAACTCAATCGCCTGGCCAAAGACGTGCTGGAACAAAACCTTCCGTTGATGTGGGTGGCGGGCGAGATCTCGAACTTCAAGCGCTACGATTCCGGGCACTGCTATTTCACGCTCAAAGACGCCGCGGCGCAGGTCGACTGCGTGATGTTCCGCCACAAGGTGCAATACCTTGAATGGCTGCCGGAAAACGGCATGCAGGTCGAAGTCCGCGCGTGCCCGACGCTTTATGAGGCGCGCGGCAAGTTCCAGCTCAACGTCGAGACCATGCGCCGCGCCGGATTGGGCGCGCTCTACGAAGCGTTCGAAAAGCTCAAGGCCAAGCTGGAGCAGGAAGGCCTGTTTGATGCGGCGCGCAAGAGACCGCTGCCGGCATTCCCGCGCGCGGTCGGGGTGGTGACCTCGCCGCAGGCGGCCGCGCTGCGCGACGTGCTGACCACGCTCAGGCGCCGCATGCCGTCGCTGCCGGTGATTCTTTATCCCGCGCCGGTACAGGGCGAGGGCGCAGCGCAGAAAATCGCCCAGGCCATCGCCACCGCCGGCGCCCGCAACGAATGCGACGTGATCATCGTCTGCCGCGGCGGCGGCAGCATCGAGGACCTGTGGGCCTATAACGAAGAGGCCGTGGCGCGCGCCATTTTCGCCTGCGCTATCCCGGTGGTGAGCGGCGTCGGGCACGAGACCGATTTCACGATCGCCG
>JAIESJ010000032.1 GCA_019746155.1 Burkholderiales bacterium | reverse complement strand
GCTTCGAGATGGCGACGGCGGTCGCGGGCAGCGTGATCGGCGTCAACCCTTTCGACCAGCCGGATGTCGAGGCCGCCAAGGTCAAGACCCGCGAGCTCACCGCCGCTTTTGAAAAATCCGGCGCGCTACCGCAGGAAGAACCGCTCGTCACCGACGGCAACCTCGCGGTCTATACCGACCGCAACAACGCCGAGGCGCTGCGCGAAGCAGGCGCGAACGGCACGGTGGAATCGTGGCTCAAGGCGCATTTCTCGCGCATCGAGTCCGGCGACTACGCCGCCCTGCTCGCTTATATCGACCATAACGACAAGGACATCGCCGCGCTTCAGAAGGCGCGCATTGCCATCCGCGACAACAAGCATGTCGCTACCTGCGTCGGCTTCGGCCCGCGCTTCCAGCACTCCACCGGGCAGGCCTACAAGGGCGGGCCTAACACCGGCGTGTTCGTTCAGATCACCGCCGACGACGCCAAGGACCTGCCGGTGCCGGGACAGACGGCGAGCTTCGGCATCATCAAGGCGGCGCAGGCACGCGGCGATTTCGACGTGCTCACCGAGCGCGACCGCCGCGCCCTGCGGCTTCACATCAAGGGGGACGTTTCCAAGGGTCTTGCCGCCATCAACAGCGCGGTCGCCAAAGCACTGTCATAGGAAGACACCATGCAGATCGGACTTGTCGGCCTTGGCCGGATGGGCGGCAACATCACGCGCCGCCTGATCGAAATGGGCAAGCACGAGGTCGTCGTGTTCGACGTCAATCCCAAGGCGGTGGACGAACTGGCGCAGCACGGCGCCATCGCCACCGCCTCGTTAAAAGATGTCGCGGCGAAGCTGAAAGCGCCGCGCACCGTCTGGATCATGCTCCCTGCTGGCAAGATCACCGAGGACACGATCCACGCGCTCTCCTCCATTCTGCAAAAGGGTGACACCATCATCGATGGCGGCAACACCTTCTGGCAGGACGACGTACGCCGTGCGCAGGCATTAAAGGAAAAAGGCATCCACTACATCGATGTCGGCACCAGTGGCGGCATCTGGGGCTATAAGCGTGGCTACTGCATGATGATCGGCGGCGACAAGGCGAATGTCGACCGGCTCGATCCGATCTTCGCAACGCTCGCGCCCGGCGAAAGCGGCGTGCCGCGCACGCCCGGACGTGAGGCGCGCGACCCCCGCGCCGAGCAGGGCTACATCCATGCCGGGCCTGTCGGCGCCGGACATTTCGTCAAGATGGTGCATAACGGCATCGAATACGGGCTGATGCAGGCTTACGCCGAAGGCTTCGACATTCTCAAGAACGCCAACATCGAGGCGCTGCCGCCCGAGCACCGCTTCGACGTCAATGTTGCCGATGTCGCGGAAGTCTGGCGGCGCGGCAGCGTGATCTCGTCATGGCTGCTCGATCTCACCGCCTCCGCACTCGCGCGCAACGATAGGCTCGACCAATATTCCGGCTTCGTCGAGGATTCCGGCGAAGGCCGCTGGACCATTGCCGCCGCGATCGACGAATCCGTGCCCGCGGAAGTGATTACCGCCGCTTTGTTCGCGCGTTTCCGCTCACGCAAGGAACACACCTTCGCTGAAAAGATTCTCTCTGCGATGCGCGCAGGCTTCGGCGGCCACAAGGAGCCGCAGCAGCACCCTGACGCGCCAGGCGCCAAGGCGCCGGAGAAGCTCAAGCCCAAAGACGACTAAGCAGGAGTCTGCCCATGATGAATGCCGATACCGTGAACGCACGCGAGCGGATTCCGGATTCGTGCTGCTTCGTGATCTTCGGCGTCACCGGCGATCTCTCCCACCGGCTGGTCATTCCCGCACTCTACAATCTGGAAGAATCCGGCCTGCTGCCGGAAAAATTCTGCATCATCGGCGTGACGCGCACCGAGACCCAGAGCAAGACGCTCAAGACCGACCTGATGAAGGGGCTTGAGAAACATGCCACCCGCCCGGTGAAACAGGAGATCGCCGACAAACTGTTCGGCTGTCTCACCTCGATCCATGCCGATCCGAGCGATCCCAAATCCGTCGAGAACCTGAAGGCACAGCTTGAAAAGGCCCGCAAAGACAAAGGTGTCACCAACCATCTGTTCTATCTTGCCGTGCCGCCCGGCGCGTTCAAGCCGATCAGCGAGATGCTGGGCGCAGCCGGCCTGCTCAAGGAAAAAGATGGTGCGTGGCGGCGGCTCGTCATCGAAAAGCCGTTCGGCACCGACCTGCAATCCGCCAAGCAGCTCAACGCTGATCTTCTCAAGCTTGCCGACGAGCACCAGATTTATCGCATCGACCACTATCTCGGCAAAGAGACGGTGCAAAACATCCTCGTGCTGCGCTTCGCCAACGGCATGTTCGAGCCGATCTGGAATCGCAACCACATCGATCATGTCCAGATCACCGTGTCGGAGACCATCGATGTCGGCACGCGTGGCAGCTTCTACGAACAGACCGGCGCGCTGCGCGACATGGTGCCGAACCATCTGTTTCAGTTGATGGCGCTGGTGGCGATGGAGCCGCCCTCGCGCTTCGATGCGCATTCGGTGCGCTCGGAGAAGGGCGAGGCGCTCGCCGCGATCCAGACCCAGACCGAGGCGGAGGCGCTGAAGAATTCAGTGCGCGGGCAATACCTCGCGGGCCGCATCGGCGACCGGCAGGTCGGCTATTACCGCCAGACCAAGGACGTCTCGCCGGACAGCACGGTGGAGACCTACGCCGCGCTGAAACTCACCATCGACAACTGGCGCTGGGCGGGCGTGCCGTTCTATCTGCGCACCGGTAAGGCGCTCGCCGCCAAACGCACGGAAGTCGC
>JAIESJ010000212.1 GCA_019746155.1 Burkholderiales bacterium | reverse complement strand
GCGCGCGCAGGGTTTCGATCTCGTCGGCCCCTTGCCCGCCGACACGCTGTTCAATCCCGAGGGACTGAAAAATTTCGACTGCGTGCTGGCGATGTATCACGACCAGGGGTTGCCCGTGCTCAAATATGCGAGCTTCGGTTCCGGCATCAACGTCACGCTGGGGCTGCCGTTCATCCGCACCTCCGTCGATCATGGCACGGCGCTCGACCTCGCGGGCACCGGCAAGGCCGCAGCCGGCAGCCTGATCGAAGCGGTCACGCTCGCAGCGGAGCTCGCCGTGCGCAGCAAACAACGCGGCGCCGGGGCCGGCTGATTCCCCGCTCGAAGCGGTGACCATGCGCCACGTTCCCCGCCAGCGGTTTTCGCAAAACTTCCTGATCGATGAGGCCGTCAGCGCTGGCATCGTCTCGGCAATCGATCCACAACCCGATGATTTGGTGATGGAAATTGGCCCAGGGCTGGGCGCGATCACGCGCCCGCTGTTAGCCAGGCTCAAACACCTGCACGCCGTCGAGATCGACCGCGATATCGTGGCCCGCCTGAAGCAGGTTTTCCCCGCGCACCGGCTCTCGATACACGAAGGTGACGTACTCGAGTTCGATTTCGCGGCGCTCGGTCCTGACTTGCGCGTGGTGGGCAACCTTCCCTACCACATCTCGACCCCCATCCTGTTCCATCTTGCGCACAGCGCGCGGAATATCCGCGATATCCACGTCATGCTGCAGCAGGAGGTGGTGGATCGCATGGTGGCGCGGCCGTCCACCCCCGAATACGGCCGGCTGTCGGTGATGCTGCAATATCGCTTTCAGCTGGATCGGGTGCTCGACGTGCCGGCGGAGGCGTTCCGCCCCGCGCCCAGGGTGGAATCGGCGGTGGTGCGCTTGCTGCCGCGCAACCCTGAGGTGGCCTGCGACGAGGCGCTGCTGGGTAAACTCGTGATGCGCGCCTTCGCACAGCGCCGCAAGACGCTGCGCAACACGCTGAAGGGCGTTTTCGATGCGGAGGATTTCGTCGTGCTCGACCTCGACGCGGGAGCGCGGGCGGAAAACCTGGCAGTGACCGATTTCGCCCGCGCCGCGAATCACCTGGCGCGGAAACAATCCGCTTAGGAGTTTGCCGGGCTTGGCCCCGGCAAACTCCTAAATGGGGGCCAAGTCCGACAGGCTGCTAGACGATGGTGATGGTGCCGCGGTCGAAATCACCGCCCTTTTCGAGCAGGTGAAGGAGTTTCAAGACCTGCTTGCGGTCCGAGAACATTTCGACGAAGCGCCCGCTCTGGAACCAGCCCGCAGGCAGAATCAAGGTTGCCGGTGTCGCGGGCGCCGACAGCTCGGGCAGCAGCAACGCGCGTTCATAGCGGCCGCTGCTGGCCGGATTGAAGTTCGAGGGCCGCAGCGCGATCGCCTCGGGCGTTCCCGGGAACAGGCGCACGCCGCAGCGCAAGCCGTTGTTCTCCTCGACTCTCAGCCATTGCACCATGCCGAGATGGAAATGCCTGCTGCCCGTGCGGCGCACAGCACGACCCCTACGTCAGGGCCTGTTTCGAGCAGCTCGTGGCCACCGGCAAGAAACCGCTGCAGGCCGTCTGCGCCGTCATGCGCAAATTGCTTCACGCCATTCACGGCATGCTGAAACACAACCAGCCCTTCGATAACACGCGCTTCTATGCGATTATGTTATTTGATGAACTTTGGTGTCGTATTTTTACGACACCTGGGTCGGCTGGTTTACCGGGGGTTTTCAGCAAACCACCCGGTTATCGGCGTCCGCTGCAGCATTCGCGATTGTTGCCGGTGTAAATCCATCGCAGCAATGCATCCTGCGCCGGCCGGGCATTGCCGGCGTCGGGATGATTGACGATGAACACCGCCACCACGCGCCGTCCCTGACCGTCGAGTACGTACCCGGCGATGGCCCGCACCCCTTCCAGCGAACCGGTCTTGATATGCGCCTGTCCCGCCACCTCCGCGCCCGACAGGCGTTTCTTCATCGTACCGTCGACAGCAGCGAGCGGCAGCGATGCCATCAGCTCCGGCATCACCGGGCTTCTGAACGCGGACAGCAGCAACTGCCCGAGGCTTCTCGCGCTGATGCGCTCGATGCGCGATAGGCCTGATCCGTTTTCCAATACCAGTTCGGGAAACGACAGGCCTTTGCCCGACAGCCACTGTCTGATGGTGCGGCTGGTTTTGTCTGTCGTTGCCGGGGCGCCCTCGCCCGCCGCACCGAGCGCGAGGAACAGCTGGCGCGCCATCACGTTGTTGCTGAATTTGTTGATGTCGCGCACGATCTCCGACAGGGTCTGCGATTTTGCACTGGTCAGCAGCCGTGCGTTGGGCGTCACTTCGCCATCGCGCACGCTGCCGCTGAATGTGCCGCCGAGTTCTTTCCACAACTGGACGAACAGCCCCGCCAGATATTGCCGGTGACCGAGCACGCTGAAGCTGCGCGTCTTTTCGCCGCAATCCCAGGCGTAGGTGCCATTGAATACCAGCCGCGCGGCGTCACCATTGTCCTGCGCGTCGAGCTTGAGCCTGGCGACCCAGTCGCCGCAGGCGCCGTTGGCGGGCGTCAGGTTGTTGACGACCTGCACTTGCGGCAACGCGGGTTCAGCCAGGATCTTCACCGTGCGCGTGTCGCGGTCCGGCACGAACAGCAGCGTCACCGCCTTGAAATTCACCAGCAGGGCGTCGGGGCCGGTGTTATAGGGGCGGGTCGGCTGATCGTCGAAGCGCGCGGGATCGTAATCCCCGGCGGCGAAATAACCGCGGTCGAGCACCAGATCGCCGCGGATCTCG
>JAIESJ010000238.1 GCA_019746155.1 Burkholderiales bacterium | reverse complement strand
AGTCTACTCGTGGGCGCGCCGGGCGGGTCATGCGCTGGTGGCGCCGATCAAGGGCGTGGAAGGTTTCAACCGGTCGGCGCCGGTGGCGGGCCCGACCCATGTCGACGTGACCGAGGGCGGCAAGAAGCTCCGCCGCGGCGCGCGGCTCTGGACCATCGCGGTCTCCACCTTCAAGAGTGAAACCTATCGCTTCCTGCGGCTGACGAAGCCGACCGACGAGGAAAAAGAGGCCAGCGCCAAAATTCCGGCGGGCTATGTGCATTTGCCACACGGCGTCGATGGTGAGTGGATCAAGCAGCTCGTTGCCGAGCAACTGATCACGGTGAAGACCAAGCGCGGCTTCCAGCGACTTGAGTGGCAGAAGATTCGCGAACGCAACGAAGCCCTGGACTGCCGTGTCTACGCCCGCGCCGCAGCCTGGATCGCGGGCGCCGATCGCTGGACTGAAATGATGTGGCGTGACCTTGAACAGCAGGTCGGGGCTCCGCCCGAGATCGAGGATGATCAGCGGGCCAACATCGACGTTGCTGCCGACGGCATCGCGGGCCGGGTCCGACGCGCACCGAAACGAAGGGACCGGCGTGTGTTCCGGTCGAGTTACCTGGGCTGATCCATGACCACCGAAGAAATGACCGCGCAACGCGAAGCGCTGCTCGCCGCGCGCTATCGCGGCGTCCGCACCGTCGAGATCGATGGCCGGCGCGTCACCTACGCAACCGATAACGAGATGGCGGCTGCGATCACCGACCTCGAGCGGCGGATTGCGTTAGCCGGGGAAGGCGGCCGCCGGCGAAGAATTTTGACTTCCGCCTCGAAAGGACTTTGAACCGGTGCTTGCGTCGTTGAGGTACGCCCGCCGCCGCGTCGGCGCGTTCATCGGCGGCTTCGAGGCCGGGCTGGCGAACCGTCGGCTCAAGGGCTTTCAGCCGAGCCGCGCGCACCTCAACACGCTAATCGCAGCGGCGGGGCCCGACATCACGGCGCGCGCACGCTGGCTGGTGCGCAATAATGGTTATGCCGCCAACGCGATCGAGAGCTGGGCCGGCAATGTGGTGGGCGCCGGCATCAAGCCATCGTCGATGATCTCCGATTCCGAGCGTAAGGCACAGGTCCAAAAACTCTGGCTCAACTGGACCGACGAGGCCGATGCCGAGGGTTTTACCGATTTCTATGGCCTGCAACGCCGCGCCGCGCGCGAGGTGTTCATCGCCGGCGAGGTGTTCTTGCGGTTCCGGCCGCGCCGACCGCAGGATGGGCTCACCGTGCCGCTGCAGCTGCAGATGCTGCCCTCGGAGATGCTGCCGCTCAACCGCAACGAGGTTGCGCAGAATGGCAACGTGATCCGTCAGGGCATTGAATTTGACGCCATCGGACGCCGGGTGGCTTACCACTTCCTACGCCGCCATCCGGGCGATGTGACCGACCCGGGCCTCGCCGGGGAAACAGTGCGGGTGCCGGCGACCGAGATCGTTCACATCATCGATCCGGTCGATGCCGGACAGCTGCGCGGTGTGTCACGGTTTGCCGCCGGCATCGTGAAGTTGTTCCTGCTCGATCAGTACGACGACGCCGAGCTCGACCGCAAGAAGGTCGCAGCGATGCACGCGCTGTTCATCACGACACCGGCGCCGGCCGAGGCGCTCGATGCCGCGGAGGGCCGCGACGAGAACGACGAGCGCACGCTCGACCTGCAGCCGGGCCAGATCACCATGCTCGAGCCGGGTGAGGAGGTGCAAACTTCGGCGCCGGCGGACTCAGGACAGACCTACGAGCCGTTCCAGTACCGCACGCTGCTGCAGGTCTCGGCGGCGCTCGGCGTGCCTTATGCGTATCTGTCCAACGACATGCTCAAGGCGAATTACTCGAACTCGCGGCTCGCCTTGCTCGAATTCCGCCGCCGCATCGAGGCCTATCAGCATGCCGTGATCGTCTGGCAGCTGTGCCGCCAGATCTGGGCGCGCTGGATGGACATCGCGCTGCTCGCGGGCGCGCTCGATCTGCCGGATTACGGCCAGCGCCGGCGTGAATACCTCGCCTGCGCGTGGCTACCGCCGAAGTGGGACTGGGTCGATCCGCTCAAGGATGCCCGCGCCGAGATCGAACAGATTGATGCGGGCTTGAAGAGCCGCACGCAGGCGCTCGCTGAGCGCGGCTATGACGCCGAGCAAGTGGACGCCGAGATTGCAGCCGACAAGGCGCGTGAGAAATCGCTGGGATTGAGTTTCGGGGCAATACCGGCCGCCGGCATGGTGCCGGAGTCAGATGCTTCGACTACGACTTCCGGCGGGGCCGCGGGTTGAACGGATTGAGGACAGAAACGCCGGTCGGCTCGAAATCCGACACGTTGCGCGTCACCACCGTGAGGCCGTGTTCGAGCGCCGTGCCCGCGATCATGAGATCAGCGCTCTCATTGCCAATCGCTGCGCTCAGTTGACCCCAGCGCCGTGCCGCTTTCAGCTCGAACGGCAGGATCCGTTCGCCGTAGAGGGCCAGCACCCTGTCGAGCCAAGCTGCAAGCGCCGCGGCAAAGCCCGGGTCCTTGGCGCGCTGGCGGGCAATCCCGCGCTCGATCTCACCGATGCTGATAACGCTGACGAAGAGATCGGTGGCGCGCTGCTGTTTGAACCACGCCACGAGCTCGGCGTCGCGCTGTAGCTTGCGCAGCTCCAATAACACAACCGTATCGATGAGATACATCAGAGCTCCACGTCGCGCGGACGCGTTTTTAGACGCGGGAATTCCCCGCCATCCTGCGGCATGGCAAGCAGCAGTTCTGTAAACGAGG
>JAIESJ010000216.1 GCA_019746155.1 Burkholderiales bacterium | reverse complement strand
GCGATGGGCTACTCGGACGACGCGCTCGAGCGTCCGATCATCGGCATCACCAATACCTACAGCGGTTTCAATGCCTGCCACCGCACCGTGCCGGAGCTGATCGGGGCGGTGAAACGCGGCGTCATGCTCGCCGGCGGGCTGCCGGTCGAATTTCCGACCATTACGCTGCACGAGTCGTTCGCCCATCCGACCAGCATGTACTTGCGCAACCTGATGGCGATCGACACCGAGGAAATGATACGCGCGCAGCCGGTGGACGCCGTGGTGCTGATCGGCGGCTGCGACAAGACGGTGCCGGCGCTGCTGATGGGCGCGGCGAGCGCGAATATGCCGGCGATCATGCTGGTCACCGGCCCCATGATTACGGGCGATCACAGGGGCGAGCGTCTCGGCGCCTGCACCGACTGCCGGCGCTTCTGGGCGCGCTTCCGGGCCGGAGAGATCGACGCCCGGGAAATCAACGAAGTGAACAACAAGCTCGCACCCAGTGCCGGTACCTGCATGGTGATGGGTACTGCCAGCACCATGGCGTTGTGCACCGAAGCGCTGGGCATGATGCTGCCTGGCGGTGCGTGCATTCCGGCGGTGATGTCGGAGCGCATGCGCAATGCCGAGGCGACCGGTGCGCGCGCGGTGGCGCTGGCGAAAGAGCGGCTGACGCCGGCAAAAATCATGACGCCGGATGCGTTCGAGAACGCATTGCGAATGCTGCTGGCGATCGGCGGTTCGACCAATGCCATCGTGCACCTTGCGGCGATGGCGGGGCGACTCGGCATCGAGATTGATCTCGATGCATTCGACCGCATGGGGCGGGAGACGCCGGTGCTCGTCGACCTGAAGCCGACAGGGCAACATTACATGGAAGATCTGGAAAAAGCGGGTGGAGCCGCCACTATTTTGCGCGAACTGCGACCGCTGCTGAATACCGGGGCGCTCACGGTTACCGGCAAAACGCTCGGCCAGAACATCGATGCCGCGCAGCCGGGCTGGAAACAGAACGTGGTGCGGCCGTTCAAGGACCCGATATTCAAGGAGGGCGGCATCGCGGTGCTGCGCGGCAATCTCGCGCCGGGCGGCGCGATCATCAAACAGTCGGCGGCAAGCGGGGAACTGATGCGTCATACCGGCCGCGCGGTGGTGTTCGAGTCGCTCGAGGACCTCGCCGAGCGTATCGACGACCCTAAACTCGACGTCAATGCCGATGACGTGCTGGTGCTCAAGAATGCGGGCCCGAAAGGCGCGCCCGGCATGCCCGAAGCGGGTTACATTCCCGTTCCGAAGAAGCTCGCCCGCAAGGGCGTCAAGGACATGGTGCGGATTTCAGATGCGCGCATGAGCGGCACCGCCTTCGGTTCCATTGTGCTGCACGTGACGCCGGAGTCGGCCATCGGCGGACCATTGGCCCTGGTGAGGGACGGTGACCGCATCCGTCTCGACGTGCCGGGCCGCAGTCTCGAATTATTGGTAGCGGAGGCGGAACTCGAGGCGCGGCGCAGGCTGTGGCAAGCGCCGCGTGCCCGGAAAGAAGACGCGCGCGGCTACCGCAAGCTCTTTCTCGATACGGTCATGCAGGCCGATCGCGGCTGCGACTTCGATTTTCTCGCGGCGCGGGGTACAATCCGCATACCGCGTGTCATCAAGCGGTGATTGACGCCGGACAGCATGGCCCGGCGCTTTTCCGGTCTTAATAATCCGAGGTAACAGCTGCATGTCCCGTTCTACGCGGAAAGCGCGGCGGCGTTTTGTCGTTCGCAAATCATCCATTCACGGGCGCGGTGTATTCGCGCTCACGCCCATTCCCAAAGGCAGCCGGTTGATCGAGTACACCGGCGAGCGCATCAGCCACGAGGAAGCCGACGAGCGCTATGGTGAAGAGCAGGAAAATTCCCCCCACACCATGCTGTTCGCGGTCGACGATGAGACAGTGATCGATGCGACCCGCCGCGGCAGCTCGGCGCGCTGGTTCAACCATTCGTGCGCGCCGAATTGCGAGGCGGTCGACGAGGAGGGCAGGATCTTCATCGAGACCATCCGCAATGTCAGCCCGGGCGATGAACTGACCTACGACTACAATCTGATCCTCGATGAGCCGCACACGCCCGCGGTCAAGCGGGCGCACCCCTGCTACTGCGGCAAGCGGCGCTGCCGCGGCACCATACTCGGCAAGAAGCGGTGACCGGAATCAGTGCGGCCTGCGGGACCGTGCGTGCAAGCAAGCTCAGGGTCATGCGCCGATGCGCGCAGCGTCCACCGGTTTTCCGGCGCCCGACGGCGGTGCGGGGCCCCGGTTCACCAGCGCGACTCCCACGACGGCTGCAGCCATTCCTGCCAGGGCAACAGGCGTGAGCGTCTCATCGAACATCAGGTACGCCATGATGGCCGTGACCGCCGGGGTGAGGTAGAACAGGCTCGATACCCGGGTCGCCGCACCCTGCTCAATGAGACGGAACAGCAGGGACGTGGCGCCCACGGACAGCACGAGCACCAGCCAGCCCAGGGCGAACAGGAACTCGCCGCTCCAGCGCACTTGCATGGTTTCGGTCGCCAAGGCAACCGGCAGCAAGACCACGAGCGCTGCTGTGAACTGAATGACCGAGCCGCTGCGCAAATCGAACGACGGGCAGTAGCGTTTCTGATAAAGCGTGCCCAGCGTAATGCCGGCCAGCGCCAGCAACGCCAGCAGCAGGCTGATTGCGGTGAAATTCTGCAGCGACATCTTTTGCCAGACGACGAGCGCGACGCCGGCGAGCCCCAGCGCGAGTCCCGCCCACTGTCACG
>JAIESJ010000209.1 GCA_019746155.1 Burkholderiales bacterium | reverse complement strand
TGGCTTCCCCCCTTACTGCATGGCAAATTTGATGATGTTATACAGGACCAACGTGAGAATCAGGCCACAGATCACTGTGCCCCACAGCGAATCAAGCGGATTTTTCATGATACCCTCCTTTATCTCATGGCTTTTTTGGATGTACCCGGTCCGCTAGGTTAACCAAAGTAGGCAGGCGAAGCAATAGTTGAACAAAAAATCAGATTGACGCGTGGCTTGCCACTGACGCCATCACGGCATTTGGATGAATACACAGCCCGCCTCGATTTTCACCGGGTAGCTCAGGGTGCACCCTTCGTCGGGCGCGACGGCGCGGCCATCGTCGAGCGCGACGTTCCAGCCGTGCAGCGGGCAGGCAACCCGCCGGCCGAATACGATGCCCTGCGACAGCGGCCCGCCTTTGTGAGGGCAGCGATCGGCAAGCGCGAACACTTCGTCTTCGGCGTTGCGGAACACCGCGATATCGCCGTGCGCGCTTTTCACCACGCGGGCGCCGAGCCGCGGGATGTCCTCGATGCGGCAGGCCCTGACCCAGCGCTCCATTTGCAGAGCCTCGGCGGCTGTTTCCATATTCATGCCTCGAGCATTTCGAATTCGTGCCTGGCCTCGCCCGCGACGCGCTCCTGCCACGGGTCTTTTTCGCCGGACAGCGCATACTGCAGCCGTGCGTAAAGCGCCTTGCGGCCATCGGCATCATCGAGGATGCGGCTCTTGATGTAATCGAGGCCGACGCGCGCCACGTAATGCACGGTGCGATCCAGATAGCGCGCCTCCTCGCGATAAAGCTGCAGGAAGGCGCCGGCGTATTCCAGCACCTCTTCGCGCGTCTTCACCTTGCACAGGAACTGTGCCACTTCGGCCTTGATACCGCCGTTGCCGGCAACATAGATCTCCCAGCCGGAATCCACTCCGATCACGCCCACGTCCTTGATCGTTGACTCGGCGCAGTTGCGCGGGCAGCCCGAAACCGCGAGCTTCACTTTGTGCGGCGCATACATGCGCCACAGATCGCGTTCGAGCGCGATGCCCATATTGGTCGAGTCCTGCACGCCGAAGCGGCACCACTCGGAACCGACGCAGGTCTTCACCGTGCGCAGCGCCTTGGCATAGGCGTGGCCCGAGGGCATGCCGAGGTCGCGCCACACCTTGGGCAGGTCCTCTTTCCTGACCCCGAGCAGATCGACGCGCTGGCCGCCGGTGAGCTTGACCGTGGGAATCTTGTACTTGTCCACCACATCGGCAATGCGCCGCAGCTCGGCCGCCGAGGTGGTGCCGCCCCACATGCGCGGCACCACCGAATAGGTGCCGTCCTTCTGGATGTTGGCGTGCGCCCGCTCGTTGATGAAGCGCGACTGCGGGTCATCCCGGGCTTCGTGCGGCCAGGTCGAGATGAGGTAATAATTCAGCGCCGGCCGGCAGCTCGCGCAGCCGTTGGGCGTATGCCACTCCATGAATCTGATGACATCCGGGATCGTCAGCAGCTTGTGCTCGCGGATGGCACGGCGCACTTCCTCGTGGGTGTGGTCGGTGCAGCCGCACATGGGCTTGCTCTTCGACTCCGCCGGTTGATAAGCGCCGCCGATGGTGGACGCAAGGATCTGCTCGACCAGCCCGGTGCACGAGCCGCACGAACCCGAAGCCTTGGTGTGCTTGCGTACCTCGTCCAGCGTGAACAGCCCCTTTTCCTTGATCGCCTTCACGATCGTGCCCTTGCACACGCCGTTGCAGCCGCACACTTCCATCCCGTCCGGCATGGCGACGGCCCTGTTCTGCCCCTGGTGGCCGCTGTTGCCGAGATGCGACTGGCCGAACATCAGGTGATCGCGAATCTCGTGGATGTCCTGCTGGTCGCGCAGCAGCTGCAGATACCACGAGCTGTCCACGGTATCGCCGTAGAGCACGGCGCCGACGATGCGGTTGTCCTTGATCACCAGCTTCTTGTAGACGCCGCCGACCGTATCGTGCAGCACGATGTCCTCGGTGCCGTCGCCGCCGTTGAAGTCACCCGCGGAAAAGAGATCGATGCCCGTCACCTTGAGCTTGGTGGAAACGATCGAGCCCTGGTAGCGGCCGATGCCGAAACGCGCAAGGTGGTTGGCGCACACCTTGGCCATCTCGAACAGCGGCGCTACCAGCCCGTAGGCGATGCCGCGGTGCGCCACGCATTCTCCGACTGCATAAATCCTGGGGTCAAAAGTCTGCATGGTGTCGCTCACCACGATGCCGCGGCTGCAATGCAGCCCCGCCGCTTCGGCGAGTTCGGTGTTGGGCCGGATGCCCACCGCCATCACCACCAGGTCGGCGACGAGTTCTTCGCCATCCTTGAATTTCACGCCTCTGACGCGACCGTCAGCGCCGCCCACAATCTCGGCGGTTTGCTTGCCGAGCAGGAAATGGAGACCCTTTGCCTCCAGCGACTTCTGCAGCAGACCGGCAGCGGTGCGGTCGAGCTGGCGCTCCATCAGCCAGTCCATGAGATGCACTACGGTGACGTTCATGCCGCGGGCCTTGAGGCCGTTCGCCGCCTCCAGACCCAGAAGACCGCCGCCGATCACCACCGCGTGGCGATAGCGGGCCGCCGCTTCGATCATGGCGCGGGTGTCCTGGATGTCGCGGTAGGTGAGCACGCCTTCCAGCTTCGTCCCGGGAATCGGCAGCATGAAGGGGTTGGAGCCAGTGGCAAGCAGCAACCGGTCGTACACGGTCGCGGTGCCGTCGGCGGCGACGACCCGGCGCGCGCTGCGG
>JAIESJ010000308.1 GCA_019746155.1 Burkholderiales bacterium | reverse complement strand
CGACGGCGGCGGCCGGAGCAGCCCAGAGCGCAGGCACGGCGGCCAGAACAAGAAGCGCGTATTTCAAAGCCACTCTCAAAGCCACTCCTGGAAGATTCTCTTACAGTAATGTGCTTGCCGAAATCGCGCCCCCAACAACGCATGTCGAGATGGCCCGCAATCAGCGGCGGTGAGGCTCTGTAGCCGCTGAACAGAATCTCCGCAACCCCGGCCTGTTCACCAATGGGAGAGCGATTGCTCCGCCGCCCCGCAGAGGACCACCACAAGCCACGGCGGTGCCTTCCATACGAACAGCAGCACGAATGCGCCCAACCCGAGCGCGTAGTCATAGCTGTTGGTGATGCCCGCGGTCCAAACCGGATCGTAGAAAGCGGCGAGCAGCAATCCGACCACTGCCGCGTTCACTCCCGCCAGCACGGCTTGCGCCGCCGGTTTTCTTCGCAGCACATCCCAGAACGGCAGCACGCCGATGACGAGCAGAAATGACGGCAGGAAGATGCCGACAAGACAAACGACTGCGATTGTCCATCCGCCCATGACCGTGCCGAGATAAGCGGCGAACGTGAACAGCGGACCCGGAACGGCCTGCGCGGCGCCGTAGCCCGCAAGGAAATTGTCGCTGCTCACAAGGGCCGGGACGACTTCCGCCTTGAGCAGCGGCAGAACGACATGGCCGCCGCCGAACACCAGCGATCCAACGCGATAAAAGATGTCGAACAGCTTCAGTGATGGGCTGTCGGTTGCCGCTGCGGCGAGAGGCAGGCCTGCCAGCAGAACGGCGAACGCAACAAGCATCGCGACGCCGACCCTCCGGCTGATCGGAAGCGGCAGCACGGCCTGATCGGTGGAAGATTTTCCCTTGATGCAGAACCAGCCGACACACCCGCCGAGCACAATGCCCGCGATCTGTCCCCACGCCGACGGCAGCATGAGCGCCACCGCCATTGCGGCAATTGCAAGCGTCACCCTGAGACGATCAGGCGTCAGCGTTCTGGCCATGCCGAGAATAGCCAGCGCCACGACAGCGACGGCGGCAACCTTCAACCCGTGCAGCCAGCCGCCGCCGAAACTGTTCTCGAAGGCTGCGAGCCCATACGCGAAAAGCACGAGCGCGAGTGCGGACGGCAGCGTGAACGCAATCCATGCGGCGAGGGCGCCGAGATAGCCGCCGCGCAACAGACCGATTGAGATTCCGACCTGGCTCGATGCAGGACCGGGAAGAAACTGGCAGAGCGCCACGAGGTCGGCGTAGCTCTCTTCGCTCAACCACTTCCGCCGCTCGACGAACTCGAACCGGAAATAGCCGAGATGCGCGACCGGGCCGCCAAATGAGGTGAGCCCCAGTTTCAGAAAAGCTGAAAATATTTCGGCAGGATTGCCTCCGTCCGCCCGATTGCTCATCGCTCCCCGCCAGCTTCCAAGCTTACCTGCCAGATTGGTATCAGAGGCAAATCGCCAGACAAAAGAATTATTGATCGTCGGGCTCAAAAGCCAAAGCCCGCGCGCTGGTTGACGCACGGGCTTTGAACCAGCCAGACACTTCTTTCAGCTCGAAGGCCTGAGGCTTTCGGCTAGTCGATCTCGAAGATCGCCTCGACTTCGACGGGAGCGCCGAGCGGCAGCGAACTGCAACCGACCGCGGCGCGGGCATGCCGCCCCTTCTCGCCGAAGGCATGGACGATCAGCTCGGACGCACCGTTGACCACGGCCGCATGATCCCTGAATCCGGCCGCGCTCTGCACGAAGCCGCCGAGACGAATGCAGCGCAGGCTGTCGAGTGAAGGCACGGCAGCCTTGAGCTGGCCTATGATGTTGAGCGCACAGAGAACAGCCGCCTTCTTGGCGGTCTCGGTGTCGATATCCTTGCCGACGATGCCCTCGAAAGCGAGCTTGCCGTCCTGCACCGGCAGTTGCCCCGACACGAAAACAAGATTGCCTGCGCGATTCACCGGCACATAATCGGCAAGGCTTTTGGCCGCGGCGGGCACATTCAGGCCGCGTTCCTGCAATTTACGTTCGACTTCACTCATCACTCTCTCCCTGAAAACATAGTGCTTAAGCATGCGCGTAGCGCAGATGCGATAATCCTTCGACCGGAATATCCGGCTTGATACCCACGATCTGGTCGGCAACCACCTTCCCTGCACCGCACGCCATGGTCCATCCAAGCGTGCCGTGTCCGGTGTTGAGCATGAGATTGCCCAATTGCGTCGGGCCGATCACCGGCGGACCGTCGGGCGTCATCGGCCGCAGCCCGCTCCAGAAATGCGCGCGGTTGACGTCGCCACCCTCGGGAAACAGATCGCCCAGCGAACGGTCGAGCGGCAGGCGGCGTTCCGGCCGCAGCTTCACCTGATAACTGCCAACCTCGGCGGTGCCGCCGACGCGGATGCGATCACCAAGCCGGGTGATCGCAACCTTGTAGCTCTCATCCATCACGGTCGATTCCGGCGCGGCGCTTGCGTCCACGATGGGAACGGTGAGCGAATAGCCCTTCACCGGATAGACCGGAATGTCGATACCGAGCGGACGCAGCAACAGCGGCGAAAAACTGCCGAGCGCGACGACATACGTATCGGCGCTGAATACGCCCTTGTCGGTCGTGACCTGCGCAACACGTCCGCCGGTCACGTCGATGGACTTGATCGTGGTGTCATACACCGTCTTCACGCCAAGACCGGCTGCGATCTTCGCAAGGCCGTCGGTGAACATGTAGCAGTCGCCAGTTTCATCGTCCGGCAATC
>JAIESJ010000165.1 GCA_019746155.1 Burkholderiales bacterium | reverse complement strand
CGCCGGGTGAATGAAGACGAAATACCATGCAGACCCTGACCGTCGCCCTTGATGATCGCAGCTACCCGATCCATATCGGAACGGGGCTTATCCGTCGCGCCGACCTGATCTTGTCAAAGCTGCCGCAGAACAAGGTTGCGATCGTCACCAACACGACCGTCGCCGCACTCTATCTTGCGCCGCTGTCCGAAGCGCTCAAGACCGGCGGGGTCGATACGGTAACCGTCGTGCTGCCTGACGGCGAAGCGTACAAAAACTGGGAAACGCTCAACAGAATCTTCGACGCCCTGCTCACGCACCGCTGCGAGCGCAAAACCACGCTGATCGCTCTAGGGGGAGGTGTCATCGGCGATCTCGCGGGGTTCGCCGCCGCGGTCTACCAGCGCGGCGTGCCGTTTATCCAGGTGCCGACGACGCTGCTCGCGCAGGTCGACTCCGCGGTCGGCGGCAAGACCGCGATCAACCATCCGCTCGGCAAAAACATGATCGGGGCTTTCCATCAACCCCAAGCCGTGCTCGCCGACACCGATACGCTCAACACCCTGCCCGAACGCGAGCTTGCTGCAGGCATCGCGGAAGTCATCAAATACGGCTTGATCCGCGACCGGGAGTTTTTCGAATGGCTGGAAAAGAACGTTACGCGGCTGTCGGCGCGTGAGCCGCAAGCCCTTGCCTATGCGATCGAACGTTCGTGCCAAAACAAGGCGGGGATCGTCTCGCTCGATGAGCGCGAAACCGGCGTGCGCGCCTTGCTCAACCTCGGGCATACCTTTGGTCACGCCATCGAAGCCGGCCTCGGTTTCGGCACCTGGCTGCATGGCGAGGCGGTCGCCGCCGGCATGGTGCTCGCGGCGGAACTTTCGCAACGCCTGGGCCTGGTCGGGCGCGATGACGTCGAGCGCATCACCGACATCCTCGCGCGCGCGAAGCTGCCGGTTGCGGCACCGGATCTCGGCATCGAGCGCTACCTCGAGCTGATGGGACACGACAAAAAGGTCGAGGGCGGGAAAATACGCTTCGTGCTGCTGAAGCGCATCGGCGAGGCGTTCGTCGCCGACAGCGTGCCGGCTGCAGCGCTGGCGGACATTCTTGGCAAACGCGCCGCACATGTCTGAACGGGCGCCTTACGCCGCCGGCCCGCACAATTCGCGCGGCAGGCGCCATCGCGAAGAAGTGCCGCGTGGCCGCAGCGAATTCCAGCGTGACCGCGACCGCATCATTCACTCCACCGCGTTCCGGCGCCTCGAATACAAAACCCAGGTGTTCGTCAACCATGAGGGCGACCTGTTCCGCACACGGCTTACCCACAGCCTGGAAGTTGCGCAGATCGGGCGCTCGGTCGCGCGCAACCTGCGGCTCGACGAAGACCTGACCGAGGCAATTGCGCTCGCCCACGACCTGGGCCACACGCCGTTCGGTCATGCCGGCCAGGATGCGCTCAACGCCTGCATGAGGCCCTATGGCGGCTTCGAGCACAACCTGCAGTCCCTGCGCGTGGTCGATCTTCTCGAGCAGCGCTACGGCGCATTCGACGGCCTCAATCTCACCTTCGAAACCCGCGAAGGCATACTCAAGCATTGCTCCCTGAAAAATGCCCGAACGCTGGGCGACGTCGGGGAACGTTTCATCAGGAAGCAGCGGCCTTCGCTCGAAGCGCAGATCGCCAACCTTGCCGACGAGATCGCCTATAACAACCACGATGTGGACGACGGCTTGCGCTCGGGGCTGATTTCGCTGGAACAACTCACGGAAACAGGAATTTTTTCCCGGCACATGAAGTCCGCCTTGCGCGATTTCCCGCAGCTCAACGGGCGCCGCCTGGTGCATGAAACCATACGGCGCATGATCGACACCCTGGTGACCGATCTGATCCGGCAGAGCGCGCGCAATATTCGCGAATGCGAACCGCAGACCCTGGACGACGTGCGAGCAGCACCGCCGCTGATCGCGTTCAGCGAGAAAATCCGCAACGAGCAACAGGAACTCAAGCACTTCCTGAGGAGCAATCTCTACCAGCACTACCGCGTGGCGCGAATGAGCGCCAAGGCGCGGCGCATCGTGACCGATCTTTTCAGCGCGTTTCTCGACAACCCCAAACTGCTGCCGCCTGAATTCCAGACCCGCGCCGGTGTAGACCCTGCGCGCGCCATCTCCGACTACATCGCCGGCATGACCGACCGCTACGCCATTCTCGAATATCGACGATTGTTTGCTGTCGAAATCTTGTGAGCGGGGGCGGCCGTAGCCGGGCCGCTGAAGGGCCCCCAGCCTGCCGACGGTTGATGGATCACCTTGAAGCAGGTAGAATCAAAAGGTTTCACCCCAGCTTTAACCGGCCGTTTGGCGGTCGTTGCGGCGATGCGGCATGACTCGCGCAACTATTTGTCATAAAACGGTTTTATTTGACGAGGCGCAGCATGAACCAATTTGGTCTGCCAACATCACAGGGGCTTTACCATCCCGCGCACGAGCACGATGCGTGCGGGGTCGGCTTTATCGCGAACATCAAGGCCAGGAAAAGCCACGCCATAGTCGAACAGGGGTTACAGATCCTGAAAAACCTCACCCACCGCGGCGCGGTGGGTGCCGATCCGCTCGCCGGTGATGGGGCGGGCATCCTGTTGCAAATTCCCGACAAGTTTTTCCGCGAGGAAATGGCGCAAAAAGGCGTCAAATTGCCGCCGGTCGGGCAATACGGCGCGGGCATGGTGTTCCTGCCGCGGGAACCGGCATCGCGC
>JAIESJ010000235.1 GCA_019746155.1 Burkholderiales bacterium | reverse complement strand
GCTCAGGCTCGCGCGCGAGCAGGACAAACCCATTCTGCTGTCGATCGGCTATTCCGCCTGCCACTGGTGTCACGTGATGGCGCACGAGTCGTTCGAGGACCCGGAGGTCGCGGCCGAGATGAACCGGCACTTCATCAACATCAAAGTCGACCGCGAGGAACGCCCCGACCTCGACCAGATCTATCAAACAGCGCATGCCATGCTCACGCAAAGAAACGGCGGCTGGCCGCTCACCATGTTCCTCATGCCGGACGGCACGCCGTTCTTCGGTGGCACCTACTTTCCCAAGACCCCGCGCTACGGCATGGCAGGGTTTAAGGACCTGCTGCCGAAGATCGCCGCCGCTTTTCACGAAAAGCGCGACGAAATCCGCAAACAGAACGTGGCGCTGCTGGAAGCGCTGGGCCGCACGCTGCCCGCCGCCGCACACGACAAGCAACCGGAAATGAAGCGGGCACCGCTCTCCGCCGCAGTACGAGAGCTTGCTCAGGCATTCGACGACGTTCACGGCGGCATCGGCGGCGCACCGAAATTCCCGCACCCCTTCGAACTCGATTTCTGTCTGCGACGCCATGTGCGCGACGGCAGCGAGATCGCGCTTGCCATCACGCGCCTGACGCTGGTCAAAATGGCCGAAGGCGGTATCTACGATCATCTGGGAGGGGGGTTCTGCCGCTACAGCGTCGATCAGTACTGGACTATCCCGCACTTTGAAAAAATGCTCTACGACAACGGCCCGCTCATCGCACTCTACAGCGATGCCTGGCGTGTCACCCGGCAGCCATTATTCAAACAGGTGGCGGCCGAGACTGCGGCATGGGTCATGCGGGAGATGCAGTCGCCCGAAGGCGGCTACTCCTCCTCGCTCGACGCCGATTCCGAGCACGAGGAAGGCAAGTTCTACGTCTGGACGCCCGATGAGGTGAAAGCGCTGCTGACGGCCGGGGAGTACGCGGTCGCGGCGCTCCACTACGGGCTCGACGGCGCGCCCAATTTCGAGGGCAGGTATTGGCATCTGGCGATAGCAAAACCGCTCGCGGCCGTCGCGGACAAGCTCGGCGTGCCGCTCGCCGAGTGCGAGGCCCGGCTCGCCGCCGCGCGCAGTAAACTGTTGGCTGCACGCGAGAGGCGCATACGCCCGGGGCGCGACGAGAAAGTGCTCGTGAGCTGGAACGCGCTGATGGTCAAGGGCATGGCGCGCGCCGCGCGCGTTTTCGGCGAGCGGACCTGGCTGGAATCGGCGCAGCGCGCAGCGGACTTCATTCGCGGCGCAATGTGGCGCAACGGTCGCCTGCTTGCCACTTACAAGGACGGCAGGGCGCATCTGAACGCCTATCTCGACGATCATGCGTTCCTGCTCGACGCGTTGATCGAGCTGATGCAGGCCGAGTTCCGCACGAGCGATTTCGCATTCGCCCAAGACCTGGCCGAACTGCTGCTGGCGCAATTCGAAGACCGCGAACACGGCGGCTTTTTCTTCGTGAGCCACGACCACGAGAAACTGATCCATCGCGCCAAGCCCGGGCACGACAGCGCGACGCCCGCGGGCAACGGCGTGGCCGCGATCGCCCTGCAGCGCCTGGGACACCTCTTGGGCGAGCCGCGCTATCTCGCCGCCGCCGAACGCACGCTCAGGCTGTTCTATCCGGCGCTGGAGCAAAACCCAAGCGGTTTCGTGAGCCTCGCCACGGCGCTCGAAGAATGGCTGGCGCCGCCCCGGATCGTCGTTCTGCGCGGCCAGGACGACGCGCTCACGGAATGGCTGCGGGCGCTCGCCGCGACCTGCCGTCCCGACACGCTGGTTATCGGCGTGCCCGGAAGCGTCAAGAATCCGCCCCCCGCGCTCGACAAGCCGGCCGCCGGGGAGCAGGTGGGGGCGGCTGTCAACGCCTGGCTGTGCCGGGGCGTTAGCTGTCTGCCGCCGGTCTCCGATCGCAACGCCCTCGAGCGCCTGCTCGACGACGCGGACGCGGCTCGGGGTACCTAGGAGGTTTCCCGCGGAGCGGCCGCGGTGCGCGTTTATCGGCGCGTGCTTCTGGGTTACAATGCGCGGGTTTTTCAACCGACCAAGGAGCGATAATGAAAGCAATATCTGTGGCGCTTGCAGCAGCAGCCAGCCTGACTTTCGTGAGCGGCGCGTACGCCGCCGACCCCAAGGCGGGCGAAGCGCTTACCAAGTCCAGCGGTTGCCTCGCCTGTCACAGCATCGACAAAAAAGTGGTGGGGCCCGCTTTCAAGGATGTCGCGGCCAAACACAGGAACGAGAAGGGCGCCGAAGCTGCTCTCGTCAAGAAGGTAAAAGCGGGCGGCAAGGGTGTGTGGGGCGAGATACCGATGCCGCCGAACGCCCACGTCAAGGACGACGACATCAAATCCATGGTGCAATGGATTCTTTCGCTCAAGTAGGACTGTATGTTACCCAAAAAAGCCGGCGCCTGCCGGCTTTTTTGTTGGGTGCGCCCGACTTTAATTTGCGACGCCGCTTCGAAATTGACAACGCCGAACCCGCTGCGGATAATGATTTCCCGAGGAATTTGCCGGACCTGGGTTCGAGAAATTCCTGAAATGAAAGGCACTTAAGAACGGGGTGACAAGGACGCCATGCCAGTGACGTTGGTTCCGGCCAGCACGGCGTTTCGCCACGCAAAGCTTCTTTCCTATCGAGTTTTACGTAAATGAATGACATTCGTTTACGTCTCGAATCTCCCCTCTCCCCG
>JAIESJ010000203.1 GCA_019746155.1 Burkholderiales bacterium | reverse complement strand
GCAGGCGACGATGTACATCTGGGCGCCGATTCCCGAGCCGTACAAGGCGATGGGCTCGCTCGAATTTTCGAAAAAACTGCTGGCCGACGCCAAGGTGGCGGTGTCGCCCGGCACGGGCTTTGGCCATTATGGCGATGATCATGTCAGGTTCGCGTTGATTGAAAATGAAGCCCGAACCAGGCAGGCCCTGAGAGGCATAAGAGACATGTTTAAAAAGGATGGGTTGCTATGAAATATGGGAGCCCGGGCTTCATTTCGGTGGAGGCTAACCTGCCTTGGCAGGTTAAGTGTGCCGCGATGTGTGCGGCGCGCGGCCGGAACCAAAACGAGGCGAGGTCCCGCCAAGCGCTGCGCGGCATCAAAGAAATGTTCCGCAAAGACGGACTTTTATAGGAGAGCAAGGGTGAAGGCGGAAGGCGGAAGGCGGAAGGAAAATCTTGCGGCCCGATGTGGCGGCGGTATCTTGTGCATCCTTTACAAGCGATGAAACCCATCAACGTAGGCTTGCTCGGCATCGGCACCGTCGGCGGCGGCACGTTCACCGTACTTGGCCGCAACCGGGAGGAAATTTCCCGCCGGGCCGGCTGCACCATCAGCATGAAAATGGTGGCGGACAAGGACCTGGAGCGCGCCCGGAGAGTTGTCGGCGACAGCGCGGTGGTCACCGCCGACGCGCTCGATGTCGTCGATAACCCCGACATCGACATCGTCGTCGAACTCATAGGCGGCACGGGCATTGCAAAAGAACTGGTGCTCAGGGCGATTGCCAACGGCAAGCATGTCGTCACCGCGAACAAGGCCCTGCTGGCGTTGCACGGCAACGAGATATTCGCCGCGGCGCAGAAAAAGGATGTGATGGTGGCGTTCGAGGCGGCGGTGGGCGGCGGCATTCCCATCATCAAGTCGCTGCGCGAAGGCCTTACCGCGAACCGCATCGAATGGATCGCCGGCATCATTAACGGCACCAGCAATTTCATCCTGTCCGAGATGCGCGACAAGGGTGCGAGCTTCGGCGACGTGCTGAAGGAGGCGCAGCGCCTGGGCTATGCCGAGGCCGACCCGACCTTCGATATCGAAGGCGTGGACGCCGCGCACAAGCTTGTCATCATGGCCGCAATCGGCTTCGGCATCCCGATGCAGTTTTCCTCGGCTTACGTCGAGGGCATCTCCAGGCTTACGCGGGAGGATATCCGCTACGCGGAAGAACTCGGCTACCGCATCAAGCTGCTCGGCATCGCCAAGCGCAAGGCCCGGGGGATAGAGCTGCGCGTGCACCCGACGCTGATCCCGGCGCGCCGCCTGATTGCCAACGTCGAAGGCGTGATGAATGCCATACTGATCAAGGGCGATGCGGTCGGACAGACCATGTACTACGGCGCGGGCGCCGGCGCCGAACCGACGGCATCCGCCGTGATCGCCGACCTGGTCGATGTGGCGCGCATGCTGACGGCGGATCCCGAGCACCGCGTGCCGCACCTCGCGTTCCAGCCAGACCAGCTTTTCGACATCCCCATCCTTCCCATGGGCGAGGTCGAGACCTCGTATTACCTGCGGCTGCGCGTCTACGACAAACCGGGAGTACTGGCCGATATCACGCGCGTGCTCGCCGATCTTGGCATTTCCATAGACGCCATGATCCAGAAAGAGCCGCACGAAGGCGAAGACCAGGCCGAAATCATCATGCTGACCCATCTGACCGTGGAGAAAAACGTCAACACCGCGATTGAAAAAATCGAGGCGCTGCCCGTGGTTGCCGGCAAAATGACCCGCATCCGGCTCGAACAATTGAATTAAAACCATTGGCCACAGAGAACACAGAGAAAAGACAGAGCGCGGAGCTTGGTGGATTTTAACTCTGTGCCCTCTGTGGCAAAAAATCATGTCTCACTATACCGGTCTTATCAACAAATACCGCGACCGCCTGCCGGTCGCGGCGGGCACGCTCGTCATTTCGCTCAACGAGGGCAATACGCCGCTCATCGAGTTGAAGAACCTGCCGCGCCTGATACGCAAGAACGTGCGCATCTTCGGCAAGTTCGAAGGCCTGAACCCGACAGGTTCGTTCAAGGATCGCGGCATGACCCTGGCGGTGACCAAGGCGGTCGAGGCCGGCGCCCAGGCCATTATTTGCGCGTCCACCGGCAATACGTCGGCCGCCGCCGCGGCCTACGCGGCGCGCGCCGGCATCGTCTGTTTCGTGCTGATTCCCGAGGGCAAAATCGCGCTCGGCAAGCTGTCGCAGGCCATGATGCACGGCTCGGTCGTGATCCAGATCCGCGGTAATTTCGACGACGGCATGCGGCTGGTGCAGAAAGTCGCCAAAACGATGCCCGTCAACATCGTCAATTCAATCAATCCCTACCGTCTGCAGGGACAGAAGACCATCGCCTTCGAAATCATCGAGGCGCTGGGCGATGCCCCGGATTATCACGCGCTGCCGGTGGGCAACGCCGGCAACATCAGCGCGCACTGGACCGGTTATTCGGAGGCGGTTTGCGAGAACACGCGCGCGTGCGGGCTGTGCTCGGGCAAATGTCCCTACCACAGAGGAAAAACGGCGACACGCAGACCGATCATGCTGGGCTACCAGGCTGCGGGCGCGGCGCCGCTGGTGAGCGGCCGCATCGTCGAGAGCCCGGAAACGGTCGCAACCGCCATCCGCATCGGCAATCCGGTGTCATGGCAGCTTGCCGTCGCG
>JAIESJ010000246.1 GCA_019746155.1 Burkholderiales bacterium | reverse complement strand
CGCCTGATGCAGGTGCTGGCGTGGGGGCTGCTCGTAGGCGGCTTGTTCATCGCCTTGACCGGCATCGTGCAATTCGCAAACGCAGGGCCGATTTACGGTCTGGTCGCACCGTCGCAAGCGGTCAATGGCAATGTTGCCCAGGCGAACCACTTCGCCGACCAGCTCTGGCTGGCGTCCGCAGCCGCACTCTATCTCTTTGCCGAAAAGCGCCTGAACTGGGCGTATTTTGTTCTTGCGGCGACAATGCTGTTGGTGCCTTCGATACTATCCACGTCTCGCAGTGTTTTCTTGTACCTGATCGCGACAATCATGCTGTCGCTCATATGGCATCGCCGTGCTCTAGATAAGGACTCGCACAAGCGTCTGTTTTCCGGAGTTCTGGGTATGCTGGGTCTTTTCTCGGCATTGCAGATTATCCTCGCCAATATCGGCGCCCCCAACAGCGTGGTTCGTTTGCTCGAGGTATCCGGAACGTCGATCCGGATGCAGATTTGGAAGACGGCGCTGGATATTTTTCTGGCCTATCCCCTGCTCGGGATTGGAGTCGGCCAGTTCTCCTGGCACACGTTTCTGGCTGGATTATCTTGGGATGGTGTGGTGGCCGAGCACGCGCACAACGTCGTGATGCAATTGCTGGCCGAGTTGGGAATTTTTGCCGCGATCCTTGTGGTTGGTGGATTGCTGGCCTGGCTGGTCCGCGTGCTCAGGCAGGAACCCATCGCAGAGCGCTGGTTCGCGCTCGCCCTGCTTGCGGTGACGGGAATCCATAGCCAAGTGGAATACCCGCTCTGGTACACCTACTTCCTGGGGCCGTTCGCACTCGTCCTGGGTGCCGCCGATAACAAGGGATACAGTTTGCGGGCTCTGAGAACAGTGCGCATGGCGCTGGCCGGAGTCATGTTGCTGGGCGCGGTTTTCCTCGTGGGGGCGCTTGTAGACTACGCTCCACTGCGTCACGGAACGCTCCCCTCAATCCAGTCAACCTCGCAGGGTGCTCCGCCGGCGCCGCCGGAGCTTCTGGAGAAACTGCGGCAAGATGTTCTTTTCACAGCCCACATCGATTTGCGGTTGGCGGCCGCCATGCCGCTGAAGGGCGAAGCGAGGACGGAAAAGCTTGCGCTGTGCAATGATGCCCTGCGGTTTTATCCCATCTGGCAGGTGGCGTACAAGTGTGCGCTTTTGTACGCATTGGACGGCCAAGCGCAACAAGCGGCATTTCTCTGGCGCCATGCCATCACCGCGTTCCCGGCCGCGCTGACTGACGTGATGGACGAACTGCGTCGGATGCCGGAAGCGCAGGACGGTGTTTTTGCCGGATTGCGAACCGAGGGCGAGAAAAGACTCTCCGAACTCCGGGCAAGGGGGGTACTGACCGGGGAGCGTAACGACGTGCTGAAGGTTTTACCCTGGTCCCCCTGAGATTCTGATCAATGCGGCAAGGCAGGCGCACGGGGTGCTGCACGGCCGGAGTATGCTGTTTCTTGTGGGAGGGTGGTTACAGGAGCGGTCCGTTTTGGCGCTCGGTGCGAGCGCGTTACAGCACCATCACCACCAGCGGGTGGTCGCACAGCTCGCGGTAGAGATTGTCGAGCTGCGCGCGCGAGGTGGCGCGGATCACGCAGGTGACACTCAGGTATTTGCCCTGCTTGCTGGCTTTCATTTCCATCGCCGCGCCGTCGAAGTCCGGCGCGTGACGCTGCACCACTTCAAGTATTGCCTGTGCGAATCCCGCGCGGGTGTGGCCGAGAATCTTGATCGGGAAGTCGCACGGGTATTCGATCAGCGAGTCGTCGACCATCGTCCGGTTGCCCGGCGGCTCACGCTGCCTGCCGCATCACGGTGTGTTTGAAATCCTGATAAAGGCGGTGGATTTTGTGGAACAGCGCCCCCGGCCTGCCGCTGCCAACCGGTTTGCCGTCAAGGTGGGTGATGGCGAGCACTTCCCTGGTCGATGAGCTCAGCCACAGCTCATCGGCCGTTTTGACCTCCTGTTCCGGAATCTCGCGCACTTCAACCGGGATGTCGTTTGCCGCCGCGAGTTCGAGCACGACATCGTAGGTGATGCCGGGCAGCACCAGGTGGTTTTTCGGCGGCGCGAGCAGTGTGCCGTTGTTGACGACGAAAACGTTGCTTGCCGAAGCCTCGGTGAGATAGCCGTCGCGGAACAACACGGTCTCGACCGCGCCGGCGTCGACCGCCGCCTGGCGCAGCAGGCAGTTGCCGAGCAGCGACACCGATTTCACGTCGCACTTGAGCCAGCGGAAATCGGTAGCGGTGATGGCCGCCACGCCGTTTTCCACCAGCTCTGCCGCCGGCGTGACGAGCGGGCCGCTCATCATGAATACCGTCGGCTTGACGTTTTTCGGGAAGGCATGGTCGCGCTTGGCGACGCCGCGTGTCACCTGCAGATATACGGATTGATCGTCGCCGGCGTTGCGCGCGACGATGTCGCGGATGAGCCTGGTCCATTCGGCGTCGTCCATGGGGTTGGCGAGCCGGATGCTGTCCAGACTGTGCTGCAGGCGCTGCAGATGCTCGGGCAGGCGGAACGGGTGGCGCGAATAGACGGGAATCACTTCATAGACGCCGTCGCCGAAAATGAAGCCGCGGTCGAGTACTGGAATACAGGCTTTT
>JAIESJ010000105.1 GCA_019746155.1 Burkholderiales bacterium | reverse complement strand
TGATCGTGCTGGAGTTCGCGCGGCGTACTACGGGGCTCGCGTTGCCGATCATCGCGGGCGTGTTCATCCTCTATGCGTTCGTCGGGCCCTGGATGCCTGGTGTGCTCGAACATAAAGGCTTTGCGGTCGACCGCTTTTTTACCTATATCTACAGCGAGTACGGCATTTTCGGCGTCACCACCCAGGTATCGTCGTCCTACATCATCCTGTTTGTCACTTTCGCCGCCTTTTTGCAGGTGACCAAAGTCGGCGACTATATCAACGACCTGTGCAACGCCTTGTTCGGCTGGGCGCGCGGTGGTCCCGCCAAAGCGGCGGTCGCCTCCGGCATCATGTTCGGCTCGATCTCAGGCTCCGCGGTGGCAAACGTGGTCGCCTCCGGCATGGTGACAATCCCGATGATGCGCAAGGTCGGCTACGACCGGCCCACCGCAGGGGCGATCGAAGCCACTTCATCCACCGGTGGCCAGATCACGCCGCCGGTGATGGGGGCGGGCGCATTTCTGATGGCGGAGATCACCGGCATTCCTTACTCGGAGATTGCGCTGTCGGCAGTCTTGCCGGCGGTGCTGTTCTATGTCGCCTGCTGGATCCATGTCGACCTACACGCGATCCGCCTCGGCATCAAGGGAGTGCCGCGGGAGGAGTTGCCGCCGATCGGCGCGATGCTGAAGCGGCTCTATCTGTTTTCGCCGATCGCGATTCTGGTGTGGGCGCTGTTTGCCGGCTATTCGCCGTTTCGTGCAGGCGGACTCGGCATCATCAGCGCGATCGTCGTGAGCTGGCTCAATACCAGCGAAGGCAGGGTGGGCCCGCGGCGTTTGCTTGAAGGCCTCAACCTCGGGGCGCGCGATACCATCCAGCTGGTCGCGGTGTGCGCCTGCGCCGGCATCGTCGTCGGCGTGATCGCGCTTACCGGGATCGGCGGACGCTTTTCCGAGCTGATCCTCGGGATCGCCGGAGCGAGCCAGCTCGTGGCGATGATCTTCGCGGCGGGCATCTCGCTCATCCTCGGCATGGGCATGCCGACCACCGCCGCCTACGCGATCGGAGCGGCGGTGATCGCCCCGGGCCTGACCAAGATCGGCGTGCCGCCGCTGGTGGCGCACATGTTCATTTTCTATTTCGCGGTGATCTCCGCCATCACGCCGCCGGTCGCGCTCGCTTCGTTCGCTGCCGCGGGGATGGCCCAGGCCGATCCCTGGAAGACCTCGTGGATCGCGCTCAAGATGGGGCTCGCCACCTTCATCGTGCCGTTCATGTTCTTCTATTCGCCGGTGCTGCTGATGCAGGGGCCATGGCTCGGGATTGTGCAGGCCACGGTTTCTGCCATGATCGGCGTCTGGTTCCTGGCCGGCTCCACCGAAGGCTGGTTCGGGGGGCGGTTGGCAATGCCGCTGCGCGTGGTCCTATTCGTCGCGGCGCTGAACCTGCTGCATCTGGGCGGGCTCACCGATTTCATCGGTCTGGCGCTTGGCGCACCGATCTATTTCTGGCAGCGCCTGCGCATGCGCAAAGCGTAGCCTGATTTCACTCCGGCCTGCGCGGATTTGTGGGCTTTCCCCGAGCGCTCCGGATTCGCGTCTTCTGACGCGAATCCTCTTTATTTCAAAGCCTTATCGTGATACCCTTTTGGGTTAATCTTAAACTCAGGGAGCAGGGGAATATTTCATGGCGTCAGAACGCACATTGTCGATCATCAAACCGGATGCGGTGGCCAAGAACGTGATCGGCCGGATTTATTCGCGGTTTGAGCAGGCCGGTTTGAAAATCATCGCAGCGCGCATGCTGCATTTGTCGCGCGCCGAAGCCGAGGGTTTTTATGCGGTGCACAAAGAGCGGCCGTTTTTCAAGGACCTGGTCGATTTCATGGTCTCGGGGCCGGTGATGATCCAGGTATTGGAAGGGGAAAACGCGATTCAGAAAAACCGCGATCTGATGGGAGCGACCGATCCGAAAAAGGCGGCAGCGGGCACTATTCGCGCCGATTTTGCTCAAAGTATAGATGCCAACGCAGTGCATGGCTCCGATTCGCCGCAGACCGCAGCGGTTGAAATCGCCTATTTTTTCCCGGCACTGGAAATTTACTCACGCTGAACTGGTGCGATGACCGTCAATCTGCTCGGGCTGGGCAGCCGGCAACTCGAAGCTTTCTGCGCCGACATGGGCGAGAAGCCCTATCGCGCGAAGCAGCTGCTGCGCTGGATTCACCACGCCGGGGTGGACGACTTCGGCGCCATGACGGATATGGCGAGGCCGCTGCGCGAGCGGCTCGCACGGTGCGCCACGATCGCGGCGCCGAAAGTGATACGCGATACCACGGCAGCGGACGGCACGCGCAAGTGGCTGCTCGATGTCGGTACCGGCAACGCCATCGAAGCGGTATTTATTCCCGAGACCACTCGCGGCACATTGTGTATTTCTTCCCAGGCGGGCTGCGCGCTCGAGTGTTCGTTCTGTTCGACCGGGCGCCAGGGCTTCAACCGCAATCTGACCGTGGAAGAGATCATCGGCCAGTTGTGGTGGGCATCACGCGCCCTGCGGGCGCGAGATGCCCTGGGCCGAATAACGCTGGCGCAAGGCGCCGCGGAGTGCCTGGGGCGCGGCATGACGGAAGAGCGG
>JAIESJ010000041.1 GCA_019746155.1 Burkholderiales bacterium | reverse complement strand
TGCAAAACAGGCGCGCTTCCTCGAAGAAGCGGATGGCGTCGGCCTCGGTGGCCAGACCGAAACGCAGCAACTCGGTGTGCGAACGGCCCACCGGCAGCGCGCGCCCCTGCCCGTCATGCGGCGTCACCCCGAGCAGCAGCATTCGCCGGATAAAGACCTCGGCGTGCCGGATTTCCTCCTGCACGCCCTGCCGCAACTCGCCGGCGAGCGGCGTCATGCCCCAGACCTCGGCCTGCACCGCCTGCAGCGTGTACTGCCGAGCGGCGTTGAATTCGTGGTTCACCGCCCGCTGCAGGTAGCCGATGACGCGCGGATGACCTTTCACGCGGCGCGCCCCCTGCCGGGAGCCGGGGCACGGCGTACCCGGCTGCTAAACAAATCGGTCCCGCGGTGCGCGTTCGCCATGACGTCAGCTCCGGGTCTTGGTGACGTCGCCGTCGCGGCCGCCGCCGGTACCGTTCGGCTTCTCCGGAAGGATGTATTCCACTTCCGCGTGCGGACGCGCGATGATGTGCGCCGCCGCCAGGCCGTCGCCGACGCGCTCGCAGGCGTCCGCCCCGGCGCGCACCGCGGCGTTGACCGCACCGGTCTCGCCGCGCACCAGTACCGTGACGTAGCCGCCGCCGACGAACTGCCGGCCGATCAGGCGCACCTCGGAGGCCTTGGTCATGGCGTCCGCCGCTTCAATGGCGGGCACCAGCCCGCGGGTCTCGATCATGCCCAACGCAATACCCATTTTCTCGCTTGCCATTTTCAATCTCCTGCTATCAAGTTTAAGAATCGTTGAAACCGCCTTACTGCCACGCACGGGACCCGGCGCATCCGCCGGACCCGCTGTGTTCGTCGTCACGCCGCTACGAGCGCCATTCCTCTTCGCTCCAGCGATCGATGATTCCGCCGATCGTCAAATCGGTGGTGATCATGGGATTGCCCGCGGCGATGCGCGCCGCCGAAATCCCGATCGTGACCACGAAATCGCCCGGCTTGCAGCCGACCGGATCCAGCGCCACCTCCAGATTGCCCCGGTGGTCCTCGACCACGCGCAGCGATTTGGCCGCCAGCCAGAAATTGCGCTTGGTCGTCACCAGATCGCGCACTACGCGATGAATTTGCATGGTTACTTTCCCCCTCCGTCCTGCTTGCCGTCGTCTTCCCAGTAGTCGATGATACCGACGATGGTGAAGTCGCTCGGATAGTCATTGCTGCCGGCGGCGGTGCGCGCCGCGGAGCTGCCGACTACGATCACCCAGTCGCCCGGCTTGCAGCCGACCGGATCGACCGCGACCTGCTTGCCGCTGCCGCCGCGCTCCTTGACCACCAGCAGGCGCCGGTTCCCGAGGCCGCCGATGCGGGCAGTGGCCACCAACGTCTTTTCCACCTGACAAATCTTCATCGCCTTGACTCCGCCTTGTTGCATCCACAGGCACACTTGTGACCGCTCGGCGAATCCGAACCGTCGGTATCCTCGAGGCGGCTGCCGGATGCGCGATCCTTGACCGCCGCGTATGTATGCAGCCAGCCCTCGCGTACCAGGTCCGGATAGCGCGCTTGGATCGCGCACGAAAGGCGCCGACAGCGCTCGACGGCGCGTGCGCGCGCGCCCGGCACCCGGCCGTCGTAGCGGTAGTGCACGAACACCGGGATCGGCAGCCCCCGGCTCACGTTCACCTTCCTGAAAATCTTGATGCCCACGTCCAGGTCCGCCGCGCCTTCTTCGACCGTGTCCATCTGCGCCTGGTAGGCGAGGTTGCGCAGTTGCACGTCGTCGAAGCTATCGCCGACCACGATGAAGCGCTCGGTGTGGCCGAGATCGGCGTAGCGGCCGTCGTGATAGCGACGCACGTACTCGATCTGCGCCATGTTGTTCTTGAGCAGATACGCCACGAACCAGCGCATGCCCTCGGTGGCCGCGTCGTCTTCCGCCACGCCCGCGGCCTCGGCCACGACCCGGCGAATCGCCTGCTTGGCCTCGTCGCGCGCCAGGTCGCGGGTGGCCTCGTACAGCCGCGTGTTGTCCACAAGGCGGTCGAGGCTCAACACGCCGTTGGCATCCGGCACATGCACCTTGATCGCATCGGTGTCGGTGTCGACACCGATGAGCAATGTCGCCACCGAGGCGCCGCAGCAATGGCTGTTCTCGATCGCCTTGCGGAACGCCGCCAGACGGTCGAGCAGCGCGCTCGCCGCCTTGCGCTCGTCGCTGCCGTGTGCGGCACAGCCTTCGTGCGTCGGGTCCGAACTGCTGGTGTGATACACACCGATTTTGAGATAGCGCGTCGGCGCATCGGCCGGGTTCGGCACGCCCTCGCGATGGCGCCTGAGCTCGATCTCGACCCAGTTACGCACGCTCTCCTCGACGTCGAACATGCTGCCCGCGAACGACTTGCGGTGCACCACCACCGAAGGCGGCACCCGCAGGATGTAATCCACCACCCCGCTCAGACGGCCGTCGGCGCAGGGGCTGATGTCGATCGTGTGGAAGCCCCACTTGCGGATCAGCGCCTCCGCCGGCTCGCCCTCGGAAGAATCGGCGAGGCTGCGGTCGAACTGGCGCTGCGCCAGTGCCCGAAAGGTGCGGAACACGGCGTAGGCGTACAGCCGGCGCATG
>JAIESJ010000079.1 GCA_019746155.1 Burkholderiales bacterium | reverse complement strand
CCGGAGCGCGCGTGGCGCTCGGCCGCGATGTGGCGAACTTCCTGGCTGTCGCGCGAGGTGATCATGCTGCCGGCATTCATGGCCGTGGTGTTGGCCTACGGTGGCGCCCATTACCTGGGTCTCGGCGCTACGCTGACGCTGGGCGCGGTCGGCGTCTTGCTGTGCTTCGCGCTTTTCATCTGCACCGGCATGATCTACGCCTGCCTCAAGTTCCTGCAGGAATGGGCGACGCCGCTTACCGTGATCAACTATGTCCTGCTGGGCTGTGCCTCAGGGTTCACTTTTGCAGTCGCATTCGCGGCGACGACAGGCGGCGCGCTGGTCATGGTGCTTGTCAAATGGGCGGTCGTGCTCACGCTGGCCGCGCTGTGCGCCCGCGTCGCATCGCTGATACGCAACAGCCGCATCAAGCCCAAGTCGAGCCGGCAGACCGCGATCGGCGTCAAACATCCGCGCATCGCGCAAAAGGCCCAGGGCTTCATGGGCGGGTCGTTCAATACGCGCGAATTCTTCCACGGCCATGCGCCCTCGGTGTTGCGCGCGATAAAGTGGGGATTCCTGGTGCTGGTTTTTCCGTCGCCGGTGGCGTTGCTGCTGGCGGGCGCAGCTTTTGCCTCGGTATCGCTGCTCGTGCTTGCATGTGCGGTCCAATACCTGGGTTTGATTGCCGAGCGCTGGTTCTTCTTTGCCCAGGCCAACCATCCGCAGAATCTCTACTATCAAGCGATTTCCTGAACCGGGTGTGAAACCGGAATTCCCGTGGTGCGGTGCAAAAACAAAGTCATGATCGACAAGACCAAGCAGGCGGCGCGCGCAACCGACGAGTATGTGCACGAGCATCCGTGGAAGGCGGTCGGGGTTGCCGCCGGTATCGGCCTTATCATCGGTCTGCTGATCGGCCGGCGCTGACCGGCTGCGGATCGTGGCCGTGGAAGAATCCGGCCCAGGCCCGGCCCGGCCCTCCGGGCTATTCGCCTCGCTGCGCAATCTTGCGGCGACTCTGGTCGCGACTGCGCAAACACGGCTCGAACTGCTCTCCACCGAGAGTGAAGAAGAGCGGCTGCGCCTGCTGCAGATCCTGCTGGGATCGCTGATCGCCCTGTTCTTTTCCGCGCTCGGCATGGTGATGCTGACGCTGTTCGTGGTGGCCATGTTTTGGGACACTCACCGCGTGCTGGTCATGATCCTGTTTGCCGTTCTGTATCTGGGGATAGGCGCGATTTTCGGGCTGGTTGTGCGCAGCAAGGCCCGCGAAAAATCCAGGCTGTTTTCGGCCAGCATCGCCGAGCTTGCCAGGGACCGGCAGCAACTTGCAGCTACCGATGTTCACCAACGGCCTGATTGAGCTCGCGCGCCGCAAGGAGCGGTTGATTGCGCGCGCCGAGCAGCAGCGTATCGCACTCGCCGTCACTTGCCTGAAGTGGCGCAAGCCGCTCGGCGTGGTCGACCGCAGGGTCGCCATCGCGCACTTTCTGAAAGCGCATCCGCTCGTGCTGGGCGCGGGCCTGGCGGTCGCTGCGGTAATCGGCCGGCGCAACCTGCTGCGCTGGACCGGACGTGGCGTATGGGTATGGCGCGCCTGGCGTTCGGTGCATGCGTGGATGCGCAAATCAGGTGAGGGGGCTGATGCCCTCGCTGATGAAGCCGCGCAACAAGCAGCGCTGGGTCCCCGGAGGACAAGGCGCAATTGGCGCTGCATTTGCAGCGCCTGTCCCAGATCAGCCCTTATCTCGTCGTGCTGGCGATGCCGGGGGGCTTCTTCATGCTGCCGGCGCTTGCCTGGTGGCTCGACCGCCGCCGCAATCAGGCGCGGACAAAAACGCCCGCCCAAAGCTGAGCGCAATCCCGCTGGCGCGGCAGAGTGATGCAGGATGACTGTTCTGAACCGGCCTGGAGAATACGCGAGCAGGACGCGAGCCGCGGGAGGCTTTTTGCGCACAGCGGGACGGCGGCATGGGTGTGCTGCTGAGAATCATCCCGGCGGCGGTCTCGCTGCGTTCGAGCCGCTAGGCTCGGGCGCATCCTTTCAGGCGGCGCTCTGCGATCTGCTGGCCGAGAGCCGGGCGTTTTCGGATCTGGAGGGTCACGAAATCGCGCAGTTGGCGCGCTACATGCAGGCCTATCGCGGCGCGCATCGGCTTCGCGCCCGGCTGCGCGACTTCATGCTCGGCGAGCGCGTCGCCGCCATCTACCGGCACCATGGGCTGGCGCCGGCCTGCTGAAAGCGCGGCGGCTGTTTACTTGAAGGTGACGAACATCGCCGAGGTCCAGACCTTGGCGTCGTCGATCTGCCGGGCGAAGAAGTACACCGGCCGGAAGCCGTGCGGCCCGTTCTTCGGCTTTACCTCGAACACACCTGAAACGTCGCGCGGCATCGGCGAGTCCGACAGCCGCTCAACGGCGAGGAACACTTCGGTTCCGCCCAGTTCCTTGCGGATCCGGCCGTCGCTCGCGAGCAGTTCCGCGCCGCTCACTTCCCAGTCGAATGTCGGGCAATGCGCCCACGGATTGCCGTCCAGCGGATTGCCCACCTTGACGTAGCCGTCGATCGTGCCCGAGATGCGGATACGGCAGTTGGCGAGATT
>JAIESJ010000070.1 GCA_019746155.1 Burkholderiales bacterium | reverse complement strand
CCGGCGTCTGTGCATGGAAGGCGATACCGAACTGGCCCTGCTGCTCAAAAACACGCTGGACGCGCTCGACACCACGGCACTCAATATTCCGATACCAGCCCCTGCCGTACTGTTAAGACTGCTCAAATTCTCGTCCCTGGGTGAATAAGGGATTTCAGGAAGCAGCGCAAGTACGGTTCTTGCCCCGACGCCTGCCGAACTCGTCCCGGCCGCCGGCATCGTGTCCCGTCCGCATCGAACCCGCCCCGTGCGCCGCGCACTTTACTTGATACCGCGTCGCGCCGCCATGCTCTTGCCGAGCGCGGCAAGAGCATCCGCTTGCAACAGCATTCCCGCCAGCGGGAACAGATTGGCCTCCTCTACGGCGATATGGGCACGATAAGCTCCGCAGAACCGCCCCACCTCCTTCTCGTCGAGAGGCGCATTCTCTCCATGCGCGATTCTTTCGAGAACATCTCTCAGGCCAAGCCATGTTTGCTCCACATCCTTGTGCTCGCGCTTGAGCTGGTCGATGAGCAACGCGAGACGCTCCGCATTCTGCCCTGTTGCCGATGCCATCAGGCGCGGAAACAGATCCAGCTCTTCGTCCTCGCGGTGGTGACGTCCAGCGCCATCAAAATAGCGCATCACATTGGACGCGGCCTGCTGCGCCTGCGCATCGCAACCATGCGCCGGCAGATGCGCGACGAGCTTGCGCAGCGCCTCGCATTGCATTTCGATACGATCGTGGCAAGCTTCGAGCATCTCAAGGGGTTTTTCAAAATCGGCCAACGCCTGCTCTCCTCTGTACAGTACCATCATGCCCCCTTCTCCTGTCATTTCCGGCCAGGATCGGATTGTTCGCCGGGATGGCCGTTCGCCCCGCGTCTGCCATCAAGCCGACACATGGCATCACACCCGTGAGACCATGCAAACAAGCCATTCCGGCACTGACATTGCGGCGGCAACCACCGGCTTGTCGACAAAGCACATGCAAGTGTATGGTTCACTGGCAGGTGCGTCTTTGACATACGTCAATGCCGATACGGTATCCTGATTGCCGTTGCAGATGGGTCAGGCAGGCGCCCCGCATGCCGTGTTGCCGCCCCGGGTATCGTATCGCCCGCCGCCGCCATGCAAACCATGTCTGAGGCATTGCGCGCGCCTCCCCCAAGCCCTCGCCCTGGCCTTTCTTCCCGGCATGGGTTTGCCGGATAATGGGCGCATTTGACTCGAGGGGAGCCGGCCGCGGCCGGACAGCATTGTGCCGAGCGTACCGATCAAAGTTCAGGCGTTTCTCGCCAATATCCCGTTGTTCAAGGAAATGCGGCAAGAGGAGATCGACCGCATCGCCGCCGGCACCAGCGAGCTCCACGTCCTGCGCGGCGACGTCCTGTTCCACAAGGGGGATCCGTGCGAGGGTTTCCACGTCGTGGTCTACGGCCAGATCAAGCTCGCCTTTACCTCCCCCAGCGGCGCGGAAAAAGTGGTGGAGATCATGGCGCCGGGCCAGAGCTTCGGGGAAGCGGTGATGTTCATGGAGAAGCCGTACGTGGTCTATGCGCAGGCGCTTGCCGACTCGATGCTGCTGCACATCGCGAAGTCGGCGGTGTTCGAGGAAATCGAACGCGATCCGAAGTTCGCCCGCAGGATGATCGCCGGTCTGAGCCGGCGGCTGCACGGTCTCATTACCGATCTCGAGTCCTATTCATTGCACTCGGGCACCCAGCGCGTGATCGGCTACCTGCTGCGGAGCGAACCGGAACCGGACATCAAGGACGCCCCGGTCAGCGTGGAACTGCCGATCCGGAAAAGCATCATTGCCTCGCGCCTGAACCTCACGCCGGAGCATTTCTCGCGCATCTTGCACGATCTCGCCGAAGAAGGCCTGATCAAGGTGGAAGGCCGCAGCGTGGTGATTCTCGATATCGAGCGCCTGCGCACCCACGAGGGCTGAATGGACCAGATCAGCTAGTGGCTGGTGCCGGATGATTTCGTTATCTTGTTGAATATATTGTATTTTCCTGAAGGCTTCCGCATCGGTATGCGCTTCACCTCTTGCAGCGTGGCGGCGTCGTACACCACTATCGCCCCCTCCATATCCCACACGCTCACCAAAGCGTACTTGCCATCGCGCGTGAACTCGACGTGCGCCGCGATCTTGCCGGGTGCAGGCGTCACGCTCGCCACCACCTCCAGCGTCTCCTTGTCGATCACCTGAAGCGTGTCGTGCCTGGCGCTGTTGAAGGCATCGATCCACGCATAGCGGGTGTTTTCGTGACTGCGCATGAAGAAGCCCGGCCCGTTGGTCGGGATGTCCCTGACCGGCTTCCAGGTTTTCATCTCGATCACGCTCACCACGCCGTGCTTGAGGTTGGGGGTGGCGAGCACCGTGCGTCCCTGCCATTCCCAGCTGATACCCGAGCCGAGATGCGGCAGCCCCGGCAGCGGCACCTCTGCAACCTTGCGCCGCACATCGAGATTCACCACCTGCCCCTTGCCGCCGCCGCGCGCGGCGCCGATCACGTGGGCATAGCTCTGGTCGAAGAAGAAATCGTCCAGATATTCG
>JAIESJ010000287.1 GCA_019746155.1 Burkholderiales bacterium | reverse complement strand
ATTTTCGCCTCGACAGCCAATGTCGAACAAGCCCATCAAGCCGACGCCAAAAAGCGGCGCGGCTTATGGGCAACGTTGGACCGCCCCTCGCAGCCAGGCGTATCATGTTGCTATGAAAGGAGGTTGCCATGACTGATTTGCTCGAAAAGGCGCTGACCGAGGTTAAGAAGCTGCCGGCTTCGGAGCAGGACGCCTTGGCTGCCATTCTCCTGCAGGAACTGAAATAGCTGAAGGGGTCATGAAATAGCTGAAGGGGTCACATCTTGTAATATGACATTCTGGTTTGGTGAGTAGACTTGCACCATGGCCCGCCCGCTCCGCAAAGCGACAGCGCCTGTTGCCCCGTCCGTCACTCAAGACGCTGTCGGTCACGCGCCAAGGGTATGGCGCAGGTGGCTCGTGATGCCGGCCTGTCTCGAGAAAGTCTTTACAAAGCGCTCTCTGGTGAGCGTAGCCCCGACTTTGATACAATCCTCAAGGTGGTAAATGCTCTGGAGCTGAGATTGCACGCCGAAGCGGCTCATGGCTGATACAGCGGCCCAACTTTAGTTCGAGCGGACGCGCATAAAGCCGCGCGCTGCTCAACGAGACGTTCAGTGGTACGTGGCAACACCGTCGGTGCCAATGTCCTGAGGGCGCATGACTCGTGTAACTCACCGGAAGCAAATGCCGATGGCTGCTTACAACCCGAAACGGACATTCGTGATAAGGCCATGTCACTCCCTCGCACGGCGGGAACAGTCGAAGCTGTGGGATATTCATGGTTGCCGTATCGCCATCGCTTGAGCTAACAAGGAAGTCAGCCAGATGTCAGAACTAACCCCCGGACAGCATTAACGATGAAAACATTGCCGCACCTGTTTGCCAACAACCGCGCCTGGGCCGCCGAGACGACGCGGCAGGACCCGGAATTCTTCGCGCGGCTGTCGCGCCAGCAGGCGCCCGAATATCTGTGGATCGGCTGCGCTGACAGCCGGGTCCCGGCCAACGAGATCGTCGGTCTGTTGCCGGGCGAGATGTTCGTCCACCGCAACGTCGCCAATGTCGTCGTGCACACGGACCTCAATTGCCTCTCGGTCCTGCAGTACGCCGTCGACGTTCTGCACGTGCGCCACGTGATCGTCTGCGGGCACTACGGCTGCGGCGGCATCCGCGCGGCGCTCGACCAGGAGCGGCACGGGCTGATCGACAACTGGCTGCGCCACGTACAGGACGTCCGGCAAAAGTACGATGGCGAATTGGCCACGATCGCAGAGGCATCCCGGCGCGCCGACCGACTCTGCGAGCTGAACATACTGGAACAGGTGCGGAACGTGGCGCGGACCACCATCGTGCAGGACGCGTGGGCGCGCGTGCAACCGCTTACGATCCACGGCTGGGTCTACAGTCTCAAAGATGGACTGCTGCGGGACCTCGGGCTGTGCCTGACGAACGGCGCTGACCTGGATGCAATGCCGTCCGCCTGCCGGCAGCAACTCCGGTTTGTGAAGCTCTGACAGACTTGACCCGGATTTTCTAGCGTAATTCCTCGACTATGATCAGCACGCGGCGGTTGTCGAAGCCGCTCATCGAAGCACGTCCCAGCATAAAGAGCATAAAGGGGTCAGAGCATAAAGGGGTCAAGCATAAAGGGGTCAAAGCATAAAGGGGTCACATCTTGTAATATGACATTCTGGTTTGGTAGACTTACATCATGGCCCGCCCGCTCCGCATCGAATTCCCCGCCGCCGTCTATCACGCCACCACGCGCGGTAATGCGTGCCGCAAAATCTATCGCGACGACGACCGGGAGGCTTTCCTCGCCACCCTGGCCTGGGCAGGGAACGCTTCGGCATGGCTCTGCCATGCCTACTGCCTGATGGACAATCATTTATGTAAGCGACACCCGCTGATTTATCCCGTTAAACGCATCGTCTGCACGCAAGGAAAGAAATGGGCGACAGCTTCCCCAAAGTCAAAGTGGCGGTGGTACAGGCTGCTCCGGTGCTGTTCAATCGCGAGGCTACTGTCGAAAAGGCATGCCGTCTGATCGGCGAAGCCGCGGCGCAGGGCGCGCGGCTGATTCTTTTTCCCGAGGCTTTCATCCCGGCCTACCCGCGTGGACTGAGCTTTGGCTCCGTGGTGGGCAACCGCAACCCGCAGGGACGGCATACCTGGCAGGCCTACTGGGCCAACGCCGTCGACGTGCCGAGCCCGGCCACGGTGGCGCTGGGCGCGGCGGCGCGTGGAGCCAACGCCTACGTTGCCATCGGCGTGATCGAGCGCGACAGCGAATTAAGCCGCGGCACGCTCTATTGCGCCCTGCTCTACTTCGGCCCCGACGGGCGGCTCCTCGGCAAACACCGCAAGCTCAAGCCGACCGCTTCCGAACGCCTGATCTGGGGCGAAGGTGATGGCAGCACCCTGACGGCGATCGACACCGAGTTCGGCAAGCTCGGGGGGCTGATCTGCTGGGAAAACTATATGCCGCTGGCGCGCATGGCGATGTACAGCAAAGGCATCGAACTCTATCTCGCGCCCACCGCTGATGCACGCGACAGCTG
>JAIESJ010000027.1 GCA_019746155.1 Burkholderiales bacterium | reverse complement strand
GCGGTAGAGCAAGACATACATGAATCGCGCGAACAGGCCCTCGATGAAAATACTGCCGCCCAGCAGCGCGCCCATCAGGTTGCCGACGGTCGAGTATTCGCCAAGCGACACCAGCGAACCGAAATCGCGATAGACATAAGGCTTGAGGGGCCGACCGGCAAGGCGGCGCTTGAGGTTCTTCTTTACCAGCAGCGAGGCCTGCTGGTGCGCCGCCTGGGCGCGCGGCGGCACGCAGTGCTCATGGCCCGGCCATGGGCAGCATGCGCAGTCGCCGAAGGCGAACACGTCCGGATCGCGCGTCGTCTCCAGCGTCTGCTTCACCACCAGCTGATTGAGCCGGTTGATTTCCAGTCCGCCGATGTCCCTGAGAAAGTCGGGGGCCTTGATGCCCGCCGCCCACACCGTCAATTCGGCCGAAACCTTTTTACCGCTCGCAGTCATCACGCCATCCGGTGTCACCGCGGTAACGCGCTCGCCGGTCAGCACCCGCACCTTGAGCGAGCGCAGCAGCTCTTCCGTCACTGATGACAGGCGCTCCGGCAGCGCCGGCAGCACGCGCGGGCCGGCCTCGATCAGCGCGAGCTTTATGTCGCGCTCCGGATCGATCTTCTCAAAACCGTAAGCCACCAGCTCGCGCGTGGTCTTGTGCAGTTCCGCGGCAAGCTCGACACCGGTTGCGCCGGCGCCGATGATCGCAACATTGAGCTGCTCGGGCGCCAGCGGCGTCGTCTGGGAATTGGCACGGATGCAGGCATTGACGAGCCGCCGGTGAAAGAGTCCCGCCTGTTCGAGCGTATCGAGGCTGATCGCATGCTCGCGCGCGCCGGGCGTGCCGAAATCGTTGGTATGGCTGCCGACCGCGATCACCAGCGTGTCATAAGCGATCTCGCGGCGCGGAATGAGCTCGCGGCCGTCCTCGTCCAGCGTGGGCGCGACCGATACCACGCGCCGTTCGCGGTCCAGCCCGTCCATGCTGCCGAGCCTGAACTGGAAATGATGCCAGCGCGCCTGCGCCATGTAGTCGAGCGCATGATGGTCGAGATCCATGCTGCCGGCGGCTACCTCGTGCAACAGCGGTTTCCACAAATGGGTGCGGGTGCGGTCGATGAGCGTGACGCGCGCGCGACCGCGCCGGCCGAGCGTGTCGCCCAGCCGCGTGGCAAGTTCGAGTCCGCCGGCGCCGCCGCCGACGATAACGATGTGGTGCAACCCGGAAGCGGTTGCCGCCGGCGTATTCATTGTCCGGTTCTCCCTGCATGCACCGCGCCCCGCTACGGCGCGAAATATCCAGTTTATATCATTGCACAGGCCGGCCCCGATATGCTTATGATGGCCGCAACTTTGCCACCGCAGCGGGGGATTCCAAATGATACGCACCGGCATCGCAACCATGGCTGTCACGCTGCTCGTCCCTGTCGACCACGGCAGCGCAGAGCTTCCCCGAGCGACCGATACGCCTGATCGTACCGTTCACGCCAGGCGGAACGGCGCCCCGGTCAAGGTCCTCGGCACCCCGGCGACCAAAGAGCGGTTCACCTCGCTCGGCGCGGAAGCGCAGCCGGGCACGAGCGAGGAACTCGGGGCCTTCATCCGCGAGGATTTCGCCAAATGAGTCAAGGTAGTCAAACAGGCGGGAATCAGGCTCCCGCCTGACTCACGGCGCTCTGCTGCAACAGTTTGAGCATCGCCGCCGCCTTGTCGAAGGTTTCCTGGTACTCGTCCTCGAGCCTGGAATCGGCGACGATGCCGCCGCCGGCCCAGAAGCGCACCGTGCCTGCCGAATATACCAGCGTGCGGATCGCGATATTGGTATCCATGTTGCCGTCAAAGCCGATGTAACCGATCGCGCCGCAGTAGACGCCGCGCCGGTGCGGCTCGAGTTCTTCTATGATCTGCATCGCGCGCAGCTTGGGCGCGCCGGTGATCGAACCGCCCGGAAAGCAGCCGCGCAGCAGGTCGAGCGCGTCGCGCCCGGGCCTGAGCTGCCCGGTCACGGTGCTCACCAGATGATGCACCGTGGCGAAACTCTCGACATCGAACAGCTTCGGCACCATGACCGAGCGGAGTGTGCAGTTCTTCGACAGATCGTTGCGCAGCAAGTCGACGATCATGACGTTTTCGGCACGGTCCTTCTCGCTGTTGCGCAGCTCCTCCGCGAGTTCGGCATCCAGCCGCGAGTGGCCCGCGCGCGGCCGCGTACCCTTGATCGGCCGGGTCTCGACGCGGCCCTGCTCTACTCTCAGGAAGCGCTCCGGCGAAGCCGACAGGATCTGCACGTACGGCGTGCCGAGGTAGGCGGAAAAAGGCGCCGGGTTGATCACGCGCAGCGCCTGATAGGCCAGCCACGGGTCGCCGCTGGCGCTGGCTGCAAAACGCTGCGCCAGATTGACCTGGTAGCAATCGCCGTTTTCGATGTATTCGTGAATGCGCCGGAAGGCGCGGCCATATGACTCGCGCGTCATGTTAGATGCGACCGGCGAGGTGATGCGGAACGGCACGCGCGGCCTTTCAGGCGGCAGCTCGCTGAATCGCCGGAC
>JAIESJ010000186.1 GCA_019746155.1 Burkholderiales bacterium | reverse complement strand
GTTCTCGACCAAGCTGCATCTGCGCGCCGAGGGCAGTGGCAAACCCATCGCGGCGGTGCTGACGGCCGGCGAGCGCCACGAGCAGTTCGCCCTGGACGCGCTGATGGACAGGGGGCGGTGCCACGCTCCGGCCGAGGCCGACCACGTCTGCGGCCCCGCAGGACGGCCGGGGACCGAGGCTACTCCAGTCCACCGGCACGCCGCCGCCTTAGGCAGCGCCGGATCGAGCCAGTCATCCCGACCCGCAAGGACCAGCCGCGTCAGCCCGACTTCAACAGGGCCGCGTATCGTGAGCGCAACAAGGTCGAGCGGCTGATTGGTCGGCTCAAGCAGTATCGCCGCATCGCAACCCGCTACGAGAAGCGGGCGGCCAACTACCTCGCCATGGTCACCCTCGGCATGACCATGCTCTGGCTCACGTGACTTTGCAGAGACGCCCTAGACGCAGGGGCGGCCAGATAACAACCTCGATCTCGCAGCTCATGTCAGTGCGACGGCCTCCCCGCACTCTCCGTGCTCCCGGCGCCCCATGGCCCGGATCAGCAGAAGCTAGCGGCTTAAACTGATCTCAGGAACGGTGCACCGCCAAGCATCATGCCGGATAACGCCTATATCGAGTCCTTCAACGGCCGCCTACGGGCGAATGCTTGAACGCCTCGTGGTTCCTGTCGCTGGATGACGCCCGAGACCGCATCGAGGACTGGAGGTGCCACTACAACGACGATCGCCCCCACACGGCACTGGGCGGCTTGACGCCCCAAGCCTTCGCCAACCAAGCTGTCACAGCCCGAGAACTTGCGTAGGTCGTGAACCACAAACGGGGTCAACTCCAGATGCCTGAAAATTTGCGCTCAGCGCGGACCAGTCTGCTGGGTCAAGGTCATTTTGGATTGGAAACTTTTGAATTAATCTACAGATCAATAGTGGCTTTTGGGGCATTGAACGGTTTAATCGTAATGGTATAAAGACAGGGTTAAATTTAGCCTGTGCGCCGTCATCGCAGACGCGCATGAAACGCAAGGGAAAGTAATGTACTATCTGAAAGATGAATTTCTTAGAGAGAAAGAGCGTTTTGTTTCTGAACAAGCAGGCGGGTTACAAGGATTTTCATTGTCGACTGCAGAAGGCCCAATGGATCGAGTTCTAATCGAATTTACAGAGGATGGGTTGAGTAACGTTTTACCTTTAAAATATGACAGTGAAGAAAGGTTTAGTTTTTACCTATTGCAGTACTGGCAAGTCACTGCCCCTTTTTTACTGAGACTGCGAAACCGTTTTCCGAACATTCGTGGTAAAGTATTTATGTGGATCGATGACGTATGTCGCCAGCCGGGCCTAGTTTACACCTTGACCCCTGGTCTCGATCAATTTGGGATACCAGACCCATACTATTTGCGATCGAACGGATACGAATCAACGAGGAGAGATGAGATCACTTTTGAGGCATGGCAGCAGCGTGGCGAGCAGATATTCTGGCGGGGCTCATCAACGGGATATAGAACAAAAGAAAACCCAACGTGGCGAGATTTGCCGCGATTTAAACTTTGCGCGATAACGCATGAGCGTACTGTTTCGCATTTATTTGATATTGGTGTTTCCAATATTGTGCAGATGGATAGTCTAGATGCTGCCGAGATCAATGCTAGCGGGTTTGTCTTAGATAAAGTTCCACAAGATAGATTCGAAGCTTATAGAGCAACGGTTGATATTGATGGGAACGCTAACTCTTGGGATGGACCATTTAAAAAGCTACAATTTGGAAACACTCTACTAAAAGTAAATTCAGAATATAATTACAGTCAATGGTTCTACCCTCGGTTTGTACCTTGGAAGCATTATATTCCAATCGAGGCAAGCATGGAGGATTTAGTTGAAAAGGCGCATTGGGTGAGAAAAAACCCCGTAGATGCTTTCGAAATCGCCCTCAATGGGCAGCGTTTTGCTAATGAGCTAACCTATGAAAACGTGTTAGAGGAGCGTGGGAACGCGCTGATTGAATATCTTTCTCGCGCCCCTTGTAGAGACGTTTGACATTCGGAAACAACAAATGAATTCATACCTTAGAACAAAATTATATCATACAGTAAAAATCTACGCTTCTCTAAAGTTGAAAACTTATAAAGAAAGAAATACATCTCTAGAAGGTGAATAAATCAAATGAAAATTTCTATAGTTGGTCTTGGCTACGTCGGACTATCTAACGCTCTGCTACTGGCTCGACATAATAAAGTTGTAGCTTATGACATTGTTGCTGAAAAAGTTCAGATGCTGCAGTCTCGAATGTCACCGATCGTTGATCCAGACATTCAATCCGCTCTAGAAGACGTTTCTCTGAATTTTAAAGCGACCTCGTCTTGTGTGGAGGCATTTAAAGAAGCGGAGTTTATCGTAATTGCAACTCCAACAAACTACGACGCAGATAGCAACAAGTTTGATACTTCTTCCGTTGAAGCATCGATAGCTTTAGCAAGGGAAGTAAATACTACGGCAACAATCGTCA